>NZ_VRUW01000025.1:0-58706 GCF_008039475.1 Methylobacterium sp. WL12
AAATCCAGGGCTATCAACCCCAAACCACCTTGCCCGTCTTGGAGAACCGTGATACCGAACCAACCACTCGGTGGTCCGCCTCAGCGGTGGGAGGCGTCTAAGCCCGCCCAGACCCCCTGTCAACCCCGTTTTCAGCAGCGCTGAAATCCGGACCCGACACTCACAACCGACAAAAACAGCAGAGCGTCCGGTTTTCACCGGCCTGCCCAGCCAATCCATCGGAGGTGATACCGGCTCCGAAAGGTCCGCGTCGCCGCCGCCCCGTTGCCGATGAGCGGGGTATACGGACCACGCAGACGCCCGTCAACAGGGGGGCGCAAAGAATCCGAAAAATCCGCGACAGGCATGTGACGGGGCCCTGGATCCGGCCTGTGCCGCCGGATGGTGTCTCTCGATCGTCAGGTCTTCCTGGTCGAGCGGCGTCTGCAAAAGCGCTCGGTTTCGTTTGCCGGATCGATCGACGTGACCCCGCCGCTTCTACCGTCGTGGTGGCCAGGGTGACCGCGTTCCACGGGTCCGGAGCGCCTTCACCTCCCCGCCTTCGGCGTCGAGCCGTTCTAAGCGGGCAGGTCGAGGGT
Source organism: Methylobacterium sp. WL12 (assembly GCF_008039475.1). NCBI lineage: Bacteria > Pseudomonadati > Pseudomonadota > Alphaproteobacteria > Hyphomicrobiales > Methylobacteriaceae > Methylobacterium > Methylobacterium sp. WL12. The sequence goes on from NZ_VRUW01000025.1 coordinate 579, forward strand.
CACGGTCAGCCCGTCGTAGGCGGGCACCACGCCGGGCGGGAGCTTGGCCGCCAGGGTCGCGTGGTCGAGGTCGGTGTGCAGGTTGGTGAGGATCGCGCGGCGCGGGCGCACGTCGTCGATCAGCGCCAGCGCCTCCGAGACCGAATAGTGGGTCGGGTGCGGGGTCTCGCGCAGGGCATCGATGATCAGCAGGTCGAGGTCGTGGAGGCGCGCGCGCGACGCGTCCGGCAGCAGGCTGAGATCCGGGATGTAGGCGGCCGGCCCGAGACGGAAGCCGAGGGCCGCCTCGTTGCCGTGCTCCACCGGCAACGCCTCCGCCTCGATCGCCCCGCCCTGCCCCTGCACCGCGACGGTCTCGTGGTGCGGCAGGTCGCGAAGCTCGAGGATCGGCGGGTAGGCGCTGCCCGGCGGCGTCGTGAAGCAGTAGCCGAAGCGTGCCCGGAGCAGGTCGCTCGTCAGCGCGTCGGCGTGGACCGGGATGCGCGCGCGCATCTGGATCACCAGGGGGCGCAGGTCGTCGATGCCGTGGGTGTGGTCGGCATGCGCATGGGTGAACAGCACCGCATCGAGCCGCGTCACGCCCGCGTCGAGCAGCTGCTCGCGCAGGTCCGGCGAGGTGTCGATGAGGAGCGTCGTGGCGGCGTCGGCCTCCCGGCGCGCGACGAGGATCGAGCAGCGGCGGCGGCGGTTCTTCGGGTCGCGCGGGTCGCAGGCGCCCCAGCCGTAGCCGACGCGGGGCACGCCGCCGGACGAGCCGCAACCGAGGATGCGCAAAGTCAGCGTCGCCATCCGGACCTCCGGCTCGGGTGGTATCCGAGGACGGCGCCGGTTGTCACGCGGGCGCGCCTGCCTTCGGCTGCGTCTTGGCGAACAGGCGATGGAAATTCGCGCTGGTGAGGCGCGCGAAGGCCTCCGCGTCGAGGCCGAGGGTTGCGGCAAGCGATCGCGCGGTGTCGGCGGTGTAGGCCGGCTCGTTGGTCCGCCCGCGATGCGGCTCGGGGGCGAGGAACGGCGCGTCGGTCTCCACCAGGATGCGATCGTGCGGCACCTGCCTGGCGATGTCGCGCAACGCGGTGGAGCGGCGGAAGGTGACGATCCCCGAGAACGAGACGAAGAGGCCGAGCTCGACCCCGGCCTCGGCCAGCCGCGCGCCGGACGAGAAGCAGTGCAGCACCGCCGAGAACCGGCCGCGGCCCATCTCGTCGGCGAGCACCCGCTCCATGTGCTCGTCGGCGTCGCGGGCGTGGATCACCAGCGGTAGCCCGGTAACGCGGGCGGCCTCGATGTGGGCGCGCAGCACCTGCTCCTGGACCATTGCGGGCGCCGCGTCCGCGTAATGGTAGTCGAGCCCCGCCTCGCCGATGCCGACGCAGCGCGGGTGGTCGGCGAGCCGGGCGATGACGTCCGGCGCGACGTCCGGCTCCTCGGCGGCCCCGTGCGGATGGGTGCCGACCGTGTACCAGACCTCCGGGTGGGCCTCGGCGATGGCGCGGTAGGTGTCGGCCTTGGCGACCCGCGTCGCGATCGTGAGCATCCCGCCGACGCCGGCGGCCTTCGCCCGGGCGATCACGCCGGGGAGGTCGGCGGCGAAATCGGGGAAGTCGAGATGGCAGTGGCTGTCGACGAGCATGCGGTCCGGGAGCCTGGGCGAGGGGTTCGTTCGGCGGATTCGATGCGGCGGAGACGGCCGGCTCAGGCGGCCGGGGCCTCGGGCTTCTCGAACCGCGGGAAGATCGGGCTCGGCGCCGGCAGCGGCGTTCCGGGGGCCAGGCGGGCGCCCTCCCCCACGTGGGCGAAGTCGCGCCGGCCGGCCGGCACCGCCAGCACATCGAGCAGGCTCGCGGCCGAGCGCGGCACGAAGGGCTGCACCAGGATGCCGACCGCGCGCAGCACCTCCGCGGTGACGTAGAGCACCGTGCCCATCCGCTCCGGATCGGTCTTCTTCAGCTTCCACGGCTCCTCGGACGCGAAGTAGCGGTTGGCGTCGGCCACCACCGCCCAGATCTCGGCGAGGATGGCATGCAGCGCGAGGTCGTCCATCAGCGCCCGCGCCCGCGCCGGCAGGGCGTCGGCGGCGGCGAGCAGGGTCCGGTCGGCCTCCGTGAAGGCGCCGGGCTCCGGGACCACGCCGGACAGGTTCTTGGCGATCATCGAGAGCGAGCGCTGGGCGAGGTTGCCGAGGTCGTTGGCGAGGTCCGCGTTGATGCGGGTGATGATCGCCTCGTGGCTGTAGCTGCCGTCGCCGCCGAACGGCACGTCGCGCAGCACGAAGTAGCGCACGGCGTCGACGCCGTAGGTGTCGGCGAGGTCGATCGGGTCGAGGACGTTGCCGAGCGACTTCGACATCTTCTCGCCCTTCGAGAGCAGGAAGCCGTGGCCGAAGACGCGCTTGGGCAGCGGCAGCCCGGCCGACATCAGGAAGGCCGGCCAGTACACCGCGTGGAAGCGAACGATGTCCTTGCCGATGACGTGCAGGTCCGCCGGCCAGAACCTGCGCCGTTCGTCGGCCTCGTCGGGGAAGCCGGTGACGGTGAGGTAGTTCGTCAGCGCGTCGACCCAGACGTACATGACGTGGCCCGGCCGGTCGGGCACCGGCACGCCCCAGTCGAAGGTGGTGCGGCTGACGGACAGGTCCTTGAGGCCGGAGCGGACGAAGCTCGCGACCTCGTTCATCCGCGATTCGGGGCCGATGAAGTCGGGCTGCGCCTCGTAGAGCGCCAGGAGCCTGTCCGCATAGGCCGAGAGACGGAACAGGAAGTTCTCCTCCTCCATCCACACCACGGGGGTGTCGGTGGCGAGCGAGCGGCGGGTGCCGTCCTCGAGCAGGCGGGTCTCGTCCTCGCCGTAATAGGCCTCGTCGCGGACCGAGTACCAGCCGGCATAGGTGTCGAGGTAGATGTCGCCGTTGGCCTCCATCCGCCGCCAAAGCGCCTGGGCGGCGGCGGTGTGGGCAGGTTCCGTGGTGCGGATGAAGCGGTCGTAGGCGCAGTCGAGGCGGTCGGCCACCGCCTGGAAGCGGGCCGCCATGCCGTCGACGAAGGCCCGCGGCGTGGTGCCCGCGCGCGACGCCGTCTGCTGGATCTTGAGGCCGTGCTCGTCGGTGCCGGTGGTGAACAGCACGTCGTAGCCGTCGAGGCGCTTGAAGCGGGCGATCGCGTCGGTGGCGACCACCTCGTAGGCGTGGCCGATATGCGGCGCACCGTTGGGATACGAGATCGCCGTGGTGATGCTGAAGGTTTTGGCGGTCACGTCGGACATTCCCGGATACACGGCTCTGAGGGATCGGCGCCGATCCGTCGGGACGATGCTCTAGCCGGTCCGCACGGCGCCGGCGAGGTCCGCGAACAGCGACAGGACCACGGGCCGGCGATCGAGATTGTAGGTCGCGGCCTCGCGCGCCGTACGGCCGAACTTCTCACACACCTCGACCAGGGCCGCAAGGCGGGCCGGCGGCTCCGCCCGGCGGCGATGGAGCTCGGCCGAGACGAAGCGCTCGACGGTCTCCAGCCCGGCTGCGAACAGGGGCTCGGCCTCGCGCCCGGCGAGCTTGTCGGCGAGCTTGAGGACGCGGCCCCAATCCGGATGCCCGGCGCGCGACAGCAGGGTCTCCATCTCGGCGACCAGCCCCTGCATCGCCGGGTCGAGCATCGCCACCGCCCGGGCCACCGAGCCCTCGGACAGGTCGGCGGCGCGGGCGAGCGCCTCGGCTGACGGGGCCGGGAACGGGGCGGGGAAACCGGACACCACCGCCGAGACGGAGGCCGCGTCCAGCGGCCGGAGCGCGAGGGCGCGGCAGCGCGAGCGGATCGTCGGCAGCAGTCGGCCCGGCGCGTGGCTGACGATGAGGAACAGCGCGCGGACCGGCGGCTCCTCCAGCATCTTCAGGAGCGCGTTGGCGCCGTTGCCGTTCAGGTCCTCGGCGCTGTCGACGATGCAGATGCGGTAGCCGGCATTGCCCGCGGTGGAGCCGAACAGCTCCAGGGCCTTGCGCACCGCGTCGACCGGGATCTTGGTCGGCAGCGTCTTGGCGGTCGGCACCCGATGGCGGCGCAGGGCCACGAGGTTCGGATGCGAGAGCGCCGCGATCTTACCGACCACCGGATCGTTCGCGGCGATGCCAAGGCCGGGCGCCCGCGAGGCGCCCTCGGGGTCGGCGAGCAGCCGGCGGGCGACGCGGTAGGCCAGGGTCGCCTTGCCGATGCCGGCGGGGCCGCCGATCAGCCAGGCATGGTGCAGGCGACCCGAAGCGATGCCCTCGGCGAAGGCGGCCTCCGCCTCGGCATGGCCGACGAGGCGCGTGGTCTCGCGCGGGCGGACGATGCCGGCGAGGTCGCCGGGCTCGACGTCGTCGGGCGCGCGCTCAGGCGGCATCGGTACGGCCTTCGGTGTCGTCGACGAGATCGGGCAGGCGTGCGGCGACCGCCCGCCGGACCGCCTGCGCGACCGCATCGGGGTCCTGCGCCGCGTCGACGAGGACGCAGCGCATGGGTTCGGCCTCCGCGATCGCCCGGAAGGCGTCGCGCAGGCGGCGGTGGAAGGCGAGATCCTCGGCCTCGAAGCGGTCCGGGGCGATCTGCCCTGCCTGCGACGCCTCTTGTGATGCCTCTTGCGACGCCCTCTGACCAGCCGCGCGCGCGCGCGCGCGGGCCAGACCGATCTCAGGGTCGAGGTCGAAGACCAGGGTGAGGTCGGGCCGCGTCGGCCCGACGACGACGCGCTCGAGCGCCGCCACGGCGGTGGCGTCGAGGCCGCCCGCGGCCCCCTGGTAGGCGCGGGTCGAGTCCATGAAGCGGTCGCACAGGACCACCTCGCCGGAGGCCAGGGCCGGGCGGACCAGCCGGTCGAGGTGGTCGATGCGGGCGGCCGAGAACAGCAGCGCCTCGGCAAACGGTCCGTAGGGCTTGGCGATTCCGGCGAGCAGCGCCGTGCGGATCTCCTCGGCGCGGACCGAGCCGCCGGGCTCGCGGGTGGTCGTGACCGTGCGATGCGGGGCGAGCGCCCGGGCGAGGCGGGCCACCTGGGTCGACTTGCCGGCCCCCTCCCCGCCCTCGAAGGTGATGAAGACGCCCGGCGGTGTCGGAGCGGTCATGGCTGAACGGAGCCGCCGCGCCTCTCCGTCGTCACGACGGGTTGGCGGACTTGTCACTGGTCCTGTCGCCTTTGCCCGCCTTGTCGAAGGCGCGGCGGACGATGCCGGTGCTGAATTCGAGCGCGGCGTCCATCGCGCGCTGCTGGAGCGTGCCGGCCTCCACCGAGGCGCCCGCGTAGAGCGGCTGGTCTAGGGCGACCGCGTCGCCGCGCATGATCCTGAGGCGGCCGACCTCGCGGCCCTCCGTCACGGGGGCGACGAGAGGTCCCTGGTAGATCGCGCGCGCGGTGACGCGGTCGGACGACCCGCGCGGCAGCAGCACCCGCACCGGCTTCTTGGCGACCAGCGGGACCGACCCCGACGCGCCCCCGAACACCGAGGCCTCGGCCACGGTCTCGCCGGGGGTGAAGACCTGCCGCGGCTCGAAGGCGCGGAACCCCCACTCCATCAGCTTGCGCGCCTCGGCCGCGCGGTCCCGCGCCGTCTTGAGCCCGGAGATCACCATGATCAGGCGCTGGCCGTTCTGCACCGCCGACCCGGTGAGCGCGTAGCCGGATTCCTCGAGGTAGCCGGTCTTGAGCCCGTCGGCCCCGATGTCGAGGGCGAGCAGCGGGTTGCGGTTCTGCTGCTTGATCTTGTTCCAGGTGAACTCGCGCTCGGAGAAGATCTTGTACAGGTCCGGGTAGGTGTCGATGATGTGCGCGGCCAGCTTGGCCATGTCGCGCGCGGTGACCCGCTGGTCGGGCGCCGAGTAGCCGGTGGCGTTGCGGAAGGTCGAGCGCGTCAGCCCGATCTCCTTCGCGCGCTGGTTCATGATGCCGGCGAACGCCTCCTCGGAGCCGGCCATGTTCTCGGCGATGGTGATCGCCGCATCGTTGCCCGACTGGACCACGAGGCCGCGCAGCAGGTCCTGCATCTTGATGCGGCTGTTGACCTGAGCGAACATCGACGAGCCGCCGCCCCCCGCCCCGCCCCGGCGCCACGCGTCCTCGGTGACCGTGAACTCGGTGTCCGTGCTCAGGCGGCCCGATTTCAGGGCGTCGAACACGATGTCGGTGGTCATCAGCTTGGCCATGCTGGCCGGGGCGAACGGCTCGTCGGCCGCCTTCTCGAACAGCACCGAGCCGGAATCGGCGTCGACCAGGATCGCGTGCGGCGCCGCGGTCTGGAAGACCTGGGCGCAGGCCGGCGCCGCCAGCGCGCAGGCCGCCGCCAGAAGGAAGACCCAGGTCCTGCGCATCACCAACTCCCGTGCGGCCGGGCCGCCACGTTTCCGAACGTCCCGCCTCGCATAACAAGCGTGACCATATTACGGTTTCCGCGCGGGATCGAATGCGAAATGACGCAGCGCACCGCCTCGCACACCCTACGGTGCGCATTCCCCCGATCTCAGATGGCCTTGCGTGAGGCGTTCCGAGGCCCCGGGGAGCCCCTTTCGCGGGGACCGGCCGGGCGCTTTCGGGCCCGATCGCCCGTCAGTAGATCCCAGCGAGCCGTGCGCCGCGCTTGTCAGGTGACTTGTCGGCAAACTTGGCCGCCGGCTTCGCCGCGAGGTCGGGACGGCCCTTCGCGGCCGTCTGCGCCGTCCCCTTGCCCCCAGGGGCAGTGGCGGTGGCGGGGACGTTGGTGAGACGCGCGAGCGCGAGCTTGGCCGAGGGCAGCATCGCCGGCGGCACCGCGCCAACCCGGGCCGCCGGGGCCCGCGGTGCCGCGGCCTGCGCCATCCGCGGCGCGGCGGGGGCGTTCGCGGCGAGGCGGACCGGCACGGGGCGGCCAAGGACCTTCGCGCCCGGCGCTTGAGCCGGGATGGCACGCTCGGCGGACGGGTTGAGCCCGGCCACCCGCACCGGCTCCGGCCGGAACGGCTGCCCGCGCACGGCCGTCGGCTGCAGCGCGGCCGGCACGGCCACCGCCGCGCGCGCCAGAACGATCGGCGCGCGCACCGGCCGCGGGGCGGGCGCCTCGTCGCGCTCCTCGCGCTCGGGGGCCGGCTTGAACGCCAGCGGCGCCGGCGCCGTCCGCGAGAACCGCTCCGGCTCCTCCGAGGGGCCGAGGTCGGCCACCATCACCGGGGCGCGCCCGCCCGCCGGCACGCCGTCGGTTCGCAGGGTCGCCAGGAGCTTGCGGTCGTCGGAACCGGCGACCGAGGCCTTGCCGAGATAGGCGACGCGCACGTGCGCCGTGCCCTTGTTGTGGAATTCGAGCGCCCGGGCGACCTCCTCCGAGACGTCCATGACGCGGTCGGCGTGATAGGGGCCGCGGTCGTTGACGCGCACCACCATCGAGTAGCCGTTGGCCGTGTTGGTGACGCGGACGTAGCTCGGCAGCGGCAGGGTCGGGTGGGCGGCGGCGATCGAGTGCCGGTCGAACACCTCGCCGTTGGCGGTCATGCGCCCGTGGAAGGCGGCGCCGTACCAGGAGGCCAGCCCCTCGCGGACGTAGCCGCGGGCATCCTCCTTCGGCACGTAGGTGCGGCCGGCGACGACGTAGGGCTTGCCCGAGAAGCGGCGTCCGCCGCCCTTCGGGATCACGTCGCCCTCGTTGTAGAGGCGCGGGCTGGTCTTCACGCCGTATTTCGGGTCGAGCCCGTTGCCGGCGGGGCCGGCGAACTTCTGCGGGTTCGTGCTGCAGTTGGCGGTGGCCAGCGCGATCGCCGAGACCGCGAGCAGGCGCCGCAAGGGGAGCGGGCCGCGGCACGAATCCGGGATTCGAAGAAGCGTCGAACGCGCCATGCCCACCGGATCCGCCTGTACGCCACGTGCCGAGACACCGGCCCGCGGGGAAGCGGTCGCGCCGGAGCATTCGGTTCGCCCCCTGCACAAGGGGACGGTCACCGAACGAACCGACACTTGTCCGAACGCCGTAAAGGAAGCCTGAACGGGCCGGGCGCCGGGGCGTCCGGCTCACGGGATTCACAGGGTTTCGCGCTCCGTCGACGCATGAGGATGCGGCAGCAAAGCGTTGCACTGACATTCAGAAAGCGGGTTCTGGCCCATCGACGGGACCGGTCGGACGTGCCGCCTCGGCCGCGGGGTTTCCGGGCAGGCCTCGGATCTCAGCGCGGGAGATGCTCCGAGAGCTGCTCGATCGAGCGGGCGCCGCGCTGCTTGAACAGCAGGTCGAGGGCTTCCAGCATGATCGCGTGCATCTTCGTGCGCTCGGCGTAGGCGAGGTCGCGCAGCTGGTCGTAGACCGGCGGCTCGAGGTAGACCGACATCTGTCGTGCGCGCTCCTTCAGGGTGGCGGGGCCGCGCTTCTGCGGGGCTGCGCCGCGGTCGAGCTGGACGATCTCGGCGGTCTGCGGCGCCCCGCGCGTGGCCGGCGACGAGGCCGCGACGATCGAGGCGAGGTTCAGCTTAGGCGGCTTCGACATGCTTCACCGCCTTGCCCGAAACAAGCTTGCCCGAGACCGCCTGCCCCGATCCCACCTTGCCCGCCTGGGTGCGCTTCTCGATCCAGGACCAGAGCCGGCGCACCTCGCCCGCCGCCTGCCCCTTCGGGTTGAACTCGGTGACGCCCTGGCCGACGCCGATCGCGTCCTGGTGGTCGGTGCGCGCCACGATGTTGACGTCGGGCAGGATGCCCAGCACCGCGAGGCCGTCGGCCGCGTCGCGGATGCGGTAGGAGCGCGGCGGCGTCTGGTTGAGGACGAAGGCGAACTTCTTCTCGAGCCGGTACACGGCGGCCAGGGTCGGCTTGAAGGCGCGCAGGTCCGCGGGCGTCGGCCGGCACGGGATGATGCAGAGGTCGGCGGCGCGGATCGCCGAGAGGGTGCCGGTGGAATCGACGCCGGGCGTGTCGATGAAGACGTAGTCGTAGGACGATTCGCGAAGCTGGTTCATCACCGCGTCGATCTGCGTGGCGTCGATCTGCGCGACCTCGGGGCCTTCCGCGGTGCGGTGGTCGAGCCAATCGGAGATCGTGGCCTGGCGGTCCATCTCCAGGATGCAGACCGAGCGCCCGGCCTCCTGCGCGGCGACCGCGAGCGAGATGCAGAGCGTGCTCTTGCCGCTGCCCCCCTTCTGGGTGACGAAGGTGATCGCTTTCATCGGGTGGTCCTCGGTTCAGGCTTGCCGTGTCCAGGGCTTGTTTCGTCTAAGGCTTGCTTCATCCAAGGCTTGCTTCGTGCAAGACCCGCTTCGCCCGAGGCTTGCTTTGCCTAGGACTTGCCTGGGTCGAGATCGGCCTGCGGACGTTCCGTTCGCGAGCCGAAGCGAAGTTGCGGCGCACGCGCTCGGAGCAACCTAGCGTCAAGAGATCCGCGCCGAGGCGATGATCCTGTGACCCAGGGATGCCGTGATCCCGATATCGCGTCGGTTATGGTTAAGAGGCCGTTAACGCAGGCGCGGGCCGTGCCGCACGGCCGGGCGCCTGCCGGAGGTCCGTCGACGCCGCGGCGCAGGGCGGACGCGGAACGCGGATCCAAAGCCAACCTCAAGTTCGTTTTTGCGGTCCCGGACGTCTTGGCACTTTTCTTAACTCAGGTAATGAATTAGATTGGTTTCCAGCCTCAACGCGGTGGTGGTAAATATACCTCAGGTTTACGTTCTAGAGGATCGGTCTTCAGGAGTTGCATGACACAGGCCCCGCCCCCTCATCCGAACGACGATCTCCGGGCGGTCCTCGATGCCTCCGGCGTCGTCGGCGCCTGGGTGCACGACCACTGGGCGGGGCGCCTCGCGCTGTCGGGCGACTTCGCCGGCCTGCTCGGCCTCGATCCCGAGGTCGCGGCCGCCGGCGTGTCGCTCGGCGCCTTCCTCGACAGGACCCATCCCGAAGACCGCGCCCGGATCGAGAGCTGCCTTCACGCGGCCGGCGAGGTCGGCGGCCCGATCGAGGCCGAGTTCCGCACGCTCGAATCGGAGGTCGGGACGCGCAAGCTCCTGATCCGCGGCCGCGTCGAGCGGAACGCGGCCGACGGGACGGCGCAGGGGCGCGGCATCGTCATCGACATCACCGAGAACCGGTCGGCCGACCTGCGCCAGGCGGAGCGCCTGGTGAACCGCATGGCCGAGCACGTCATCGCGCTGCGCGCGCTGGCCGACGGCCTCGGGCAGGCGAACCTGACCAAGCTGGTCGACGGCCTGATGATCGAGATCGGCTTCGAGCTCGCCAAGTTCCTGCACGAGCCGCACACCCTCGGGCCGGGGCGGGCCGAACGCCACCACTGATCGGAGCGGGTTTCGGTGGGCCGAGGGCCGTTGGACCCCGCAGCCGCGCGCGGTACTGTCCCGGCGACACCTTGGCCCGGAGGCCGCCATGCGCCGCGACACGATCTACGACCGCGACCTCGACCGGAACCCGGCCAACCACCAGCCCCTGACGCCGCTTGGCTACCTCGACCGGGCGGCGCGGGTCTTCCCCGATCAGGTCGCGGTGATCCACGGGCCGCTGCGGCGCTCCTACGCCGAGCTCTACGCCCGATGCCGCCGCCTGGCTTCGGCGCTCGCCGCCCACGGGATCGGTCGCGGCGACACCGTCGCGGTGCTGCTCGCCAACACCCCGGCGATGATCGAGTGCCACTACGGCGTGCCGATGGCCGGCGCCGTGCTCAACACCCTCAACACCCGCCTCGACGCGGCGGCGCTGGCCTTCTGCCTCGCGCACGGCGAGGCCAAGGTCCTCGTCGTCGACCGCGAGTTCTCGGGCATCGCGCGCGAGGCGCTGGCGCAGGCCGGGCGCAGCCTGCTGGTGATCGATGACGACGACCCGGAATATGCCGGCGCCGGCGAGGCCCTCGGCACCTGCGACTACGAGGCGTTCCTCGCGAAGGGCGATCCCGAGCACGACTGGGCGATGCCCGACGACGAGTGGGACGCGATCAGCCTGAACTACACCTCCGGCACCACCGGCGACCCGAAGGGCGTGGTCTACCACCATCGCGGCGCGGCCCTGCTCTCGCTCGGCAACGTCGTCATGGGGGCCTTGGGGCAGCACCCCGTCTATCTCTGGACGCTGCCGATGTTCCACTGCAACGGCTGGTGCTTCCCGTGGACGCTGTCGATCGTGGCCGGCACCCATGTCTGCCTGCGCCAGGTCCGGGCCGGGGCGATGTACGCGCTGATGGCCGAGCACGGCGTCACCCACCTGTGCGGCGCGCCGATCGTGATGCAGCTCCTGATCAACGCGTCCGACGCCGAGCGCCGGCCCCTGCCCCGCCGGGTCGCGTTCTTCACCGCCGCCGCACCCCCACCGGAGGCGGTGCTGGCGGGCATGCGCGAGGCGGGCTTCGCCGTCACCCACCTCTACGGGTTGACCGAGAGCTACGGCCCGGCGGTCGTCAACGCCTGGCACGCCGAATGGGACGACCTCCCGGCCGACGCCCAAGCCGCGAAGAAGGCGCGCCAGGGCGTGCGCTATCCCGTGCTCGAGGGCCTCGACGTGCGCGACCCCGAGAGCCTCGAATCCGTGCCCGCCGACGGCAAAACGATGGGCGAGGTGATGATGCGCGGCAACGTGGTGATGCGCGGCTACCTCAAGAACCCGGCCTCCACCGAGGCGGCGTTCCGGGGCGGCTGGTTCCACACCGGCGACCTGGGCGTGAAGCACGCGGACGGCTACGTGCAGCTCAAGGACCGCTCGAAGGACATCATCATCTCGGGCGGCGAGAACATCTCCTCGATCGAGGTCGAGGACGCGCTGTTCAAGCACCCGGCGGTCGCCGCCGCGGCGGTCGTCGCCAAGCCCGACGACAAGTGGGGCGAGACGCCGTGCGCCTTCGTCGAGCTGAAGGAGGGCGCGTCGGCCGACGCCGACGACCTGATCCGCTGGTGCCGCGGCCGGCTCGCCGCCTACAAGATGCCCCGGACCATCGTGTTCGGCGAGCTGCCCAAGACCTCCACCGGCAAGGTGCAGAAGTACCTGCTGCGAGAGCGGGCGCGCGCGGGGTCGGAGCAGGAATCGTAGCCGGCGACGCGGGCGGCACGCGCCGCCCGCGCGGGGATCACCACTTGTAGGCGAGGCTCGCCACCACGCGGCGGGCGTCGCCGTAGAAGCACGAGAAGGACGACTGGCAGGAGGAGACGAAACGGCGATCCGCGATGTTGGTCGCGTTGACGGCCAGCCGCCACCGGTCCCAGTTGTAGTGCACCTGCGCATCGAACAGGACGTATTCCGGCACCCGCAAGGTGTTGGCCGTGTCGGCGTAGGATCGACCGACGTAGCGCACGCCGCCGCCGAAGCCGAAGCCGCGCCATTCGCCGGCGGGAATGGTGTAATCCAGGAACAACGAGGCGAAGTTCTCGGGAATGTTCACCGGCACCTTGCCGAGGGTGGTCGGGTCGGCGCTCTTCTCCGTGGTCAAGCCGTAGACGGTGTAGGCGGCGACCGCATTCAACCCTTCCGCGAGGGTCGCGGTGAACTGCGCCTCGAAGCCCGTGGAACGGACCTGTCCGATCTGGGATGAGAAGAAGGTGTTCGGAACAGGCGTCTGCACGTTCTGGCGATGGATGTCGAAGCCGGCCAGCGTCAGGAAATAGCCCGCACCCGGCGGCTCGAACTTGACGCCGCCTTCGATCTGGTCGCCGGTCTCCGGCTTGAAGGCCTGATTGTTGATGTCGGTGCCGAGCAACGGCTGGAACGAGGTCGAGTAGCTGACGTAGGGCGCCAACCCGAAATCGTAGTTGTAGATCAACGCCGTGCGATAGGTGAAGGCGCTGTCGCTGCGGCCGTTGCTGCCGGCCCCGGCAGTGAGCTTGTCGACCACCCGGTTGTCGGCGAAGTCCTGTCGGCCGCCGAGGACGAGGGTCAGGCGATCCGTGAGCTTGATCTGGTCCTGGAAGTACAGGCCGAGCTGCGTGAAGGAATCCGCGTTGACGAGGTAGGGCGAGGGGCGGCCTGTCGCCGGTCCGTAGGTCGGGTTGATGATGCTGATGTCGGGGACGGCGTAACCTGCCGCGAAGTTGGTGCCCTGGTTGTCGTGCAACTGGAAATTCTTGTAATCGAGGCCGATCAGCAGGTCGTGCTTGAAGATTCCGTCGAAGAAGCGCGCCTCGGCCTGGTTGTCGACCTGGAACAGCCCGATCTTGCTCGACGTCAGGAACTGGTAGCGCGCAAGCCGGGTCTCTGCGGCGTTGCTGTAGCCGAGCTGGCCGATATCCGAGTTCTGGAAGCTTTCGCTGAACGAGTAGCGCAGGTTCTGGCGGATGGTCCACGTCTCGTCGAAGGCGTGCTCGAACTCGTAGCCGGCAAAAGCCTGCTGCCGTCGGAAGGTGTTGAAGCCGGCGTCACCCAGATTGAGCGAGCGCGGGATGTACAGGCCCGACAGGTTCCGACGCACGGTGCCGGAGTAGGGCAGGAAGTTCGCGGTGACGGCCGTGTTGTCGTACTGGTAGCTCGTCAGCACCGTGAGCTTGGTCGCCCCGTCCGGCTTGTAGGTGAAGGCCGGTGCGATGTAGCCGCGGTCCTCGGGAGCGCCGTCGACCTGGGTGCCGCCGGAGCGGCCGAAGCCGGTGAGCCGGTAGAACCAGTGGCCGGACTCGTCGGCCGGGCCGCCGACGTCGAAGGCGGCGTATTTCTGATCGAACGAGCCGCCTCCGACCTCGACGTAGCCGAACGGATCCAGCGGCGGCCGCTTCGTGATCTGGTTGATGATGCCACCGGGCGAGCCCGCGCCGAACAGCACCGCGGCCGGCCCGCGCAGGATCTCGATCCGCTCCAGGCCGAAGGTCTCGGCCTTGAAGGTCCCGAAGCCGTAGTTCAGGAGCTGCAGCCCGTCACGGTAGATGCCGTAATCGCTCGCGACGAAGCCGCGGATGGTGAAGTAATCCACGCGGGAATCGGCGCCGAAGGTGCCGGAATAGACGCCGGCGACGTACTGCGTCGCCTGGGTCAGGGTCTGGGCCTTCTGCGCATCGATCTGCTCGCGACCGACGACGCTGATCGATTGCGGCGTCTCGATCAGGGGCGTGTTGGTCTTGGTGGCGGTGGCCGAGCGGGTCGCGACGTAGCCGTCCACCGGGCCGGTCGGACTCTCGATCGCGCGCGCGCCGACGCCGGAAGCCACGGGCGACGCCGGGCCGGCGCGGCCTTCCACCGTCAGCGTCTCGAGCTGCACGCTCGCCTCGGCGGGCGGGTTGCCGACGCCGCGGCGCGGCGCGGTCGCCTCCTGCGCCTGCGCGGGGGCCGACGGGACGAGGGACGCCAGCGCGAACAGCGAGGCGCCGGCCAGCACGAGGCTGCGCAGGTCCGGAGTTGGGCGGAGGGCGGAACGACACATGGGACTGAGGGGCCTTGCCAGGATGCGGACAGCAGAGGTCAATCGCTGCGAAACAGGCTTCGCGGCGTTGTTTGGAATAATGCTAAACTGATGTTCTAATTGGCTTTTCTGGATCTTCGTTACGGCCGGGGCCTGGCGCGCACAAGGCCTCGGCGGACGGATGCGCCCGCCTGTGGCCTGCACGCCACGGTTGGTGCCGGCACCGCGGGCTTCGCTCGGTTCGATCGGTCTCGACCGGCCTCAGCGCGGGCGCGCGGCGATCCAGCCGATCAGCGCGTCGGCGACCGCGTCGCTGTTCTTCTCCAGCATCATCATGTGGCCGTTGCCGCGCAGGCCCGCCTCGGCGAGCTTGAGGCTGTCGGGCCGGGCGCCGGCCTGGGCGAGGAAGGCGGTGGTGCAGTCGTCGACGGCCGTGCGGAACGAAGCCTCGGCGGTGACGATCACCGCGGGCACGCGGGCGAGGTTCGGGAGGCTGCGCACCGGCTCGCCCTGGAGCCAGCAGCGGATCCGCCCCTCGGCCGCGGGCGCCTTGGCCTGCATCACCACGAGATCCTCGGGCGACTTCACCGGCGGGTCGAAGGTCAGCGGCACGCGGGTGATGCCGTAGGCGCGGGCGCGCCCGTCGCCCGACTTCTCGTAGAAGTCCTTGCCGCCGCGCAGGCGCACGTCGAAGAAGGGCGGCCCGTTCGGCTCGACCGCGACGTGCGCCTTCACGAGGTCGGGCCGCGCGTCCGAGACCGCCCATCCGAAGAGCCCGGCCTGGCCGTGGGTGACGAGCACCGCGGGCCCGATCTTGTCCAGCAGGGCGATCAGCGCCGGGTCGACCAGCTCCTCGGTCTGCTGCGCGCCGGCGAGGTAGGGCACCTGGCTCGCGAAGAACTGGTCGAAGGCGGCGTTCCCCTGCACCCCGGGGCCGCCCGGCCACTGGGTGTGGAGCTTGGCCTGCGGGAACAGGTCGTAGAGCTCCTGGGCGGTGTAGGTCTCCTCCAGGGCGCGGGTGGAGAACCGGGCGTAGGGGCCGTAGACCTCCGGGTTGGTGCCGGAGCGGCCGCGGCCGACCTGGTCGACGATGTAGACCGCAAACCCCTTCTCGACGAAGCGCTGGGCCCAGCCGGGCCGGCCGTCCGGCGTGCCGAGGAAGTTGACCCCGGTCTGCGAGATGCCGTGGACCATCACCACCGGCCAGGGCTGCGTGACGGCGGCGGGCCGCCGCGACTGCACGAACATCTGGCCGACCATCACGGTCTTGTCGGCGACGCGCTCGTAGCGGCCGCCGACGTAGAAGTAGCCTGCCACCGTCGGAGGCCCGCCGGCTGGGGCGTCCTCGGCGGCGGACGATGGCGCCGGCGCCAGGAGGGCGGCGAGGCTCGCGACGAGGGCCGCCGCGAGCCGCGCCCGGTGCCGGCTCGGCCGCTTGCGCACCACCTGCCCTGCGCGCGCGCCGTGCCGTGAAATGCCTCGCGTGGCGACCATGCCGTGCTCCCGCCGAGGCCCTGCCCTCGCCGGGCGGCTTATCGCGGGATTTGCCGCGATGGACCAGCCGTGCGGCGCCGCACCTGACCGGTTCGACCCGGAATTTCGCGCGCCGACACCTCGATGGCGGCCAGCGTCGGCGCGAACCTGGGGGCGAACCTGGGGGCGAACCGGCAAACGTTCACGAATTCTCCATCCTCGTTGCGTTTCATGCAGGTCTCGCGTGCGGTGGCGCACGAGGCTTGATTCGAACGCATGACTGCCACCGCCCGCGCCCCGGTGGTGCCCCGCGAAGGCGAGGCCCACATCTGACGGGAACGCAAACCTCTCCCCCACCAGGATTTTTCGCCGTGGACGTCGCGACCGCCAAGACCCTCGTCTCCGCCATGCTGGTCGGCGCCATCGTGGTGTTCAGCATCGTCTCCCTGCGGATGTTCGTGCTGGAGGTCGGGCGGGATCTCCGCTCCGCCCGGGCGCAGCGCGCCGCCTCCGGTCGCGACACCGTCGCGTAGGGCCGGAGCGGGCGCGGCTTCGCCCGCACCTCATTCTTACCCTGCCCCGCCTACTCCGCCCCGAGCGCCGGCGCGTAGACCGCGTCGCCCAGGCGCCGCAGCGGGCCGTGCGGCCCCGAGCGCTTCCACAACCGGGTGTTCAGCGCCGCGACTGGGTCCTGGCCGGGGACCGCGAACCCCTCGGCGACGAGGGCCTCCAGGATCTCGCCCGCATGCATCGGCCGGCCGGCCCGCACGAGGATGCCGCAGGCGGCCTCGATCAGGGCGCGGCCGTAGCAGCGCGCGCCTGCCGGATCGACCTCGAAGGCGACGGGCACCCGCTGCGGCGGCTCAGGCGCGGCCGGCATGGTTCGGATGGCGGCCGGCGCGCGCGGCGAGACCGCCTCGGGCGGTTCGTGCAGCTCCGAGGCTCGCTCCTCGGACTGGGCCGGCGCCGGGCCAGCGCCGCGCAGGCGCCGGCCGAGTTCGAGATACAGGACGTGGTCGGCGATCTCGCGGTCGAGGGCCTCGCGCCGACGGCGCAGGTCCGACAGGCGCGCCTCGATCTCCGCTTCCGACAATTCCATCACGCCCGGCGCTTTCCTTCCAATGGAAGAGATGGAATATCATCATTCCTAGAGGGAAGGAAGATGCAGAGGCGGTGGCAGCTCGCGACGCTTCAGGGAATGGAACACTCGTTCCCAACGACGGAGCAGCTCGTATCGCTGGAATACACGGGCATTCCCTAAACGGCTCCCTCTTTCCCTGCCTGCATCTTCCGTATTCCCTTGCGGGGCGGAACGAGGAGCATGCCGGGATCGGCCGGCTGCAGGGTCATGCCGCCGTCGTCGAGGGCGACCGGCAGCTTGGGAAACACCTCGCACAGATGCGCGACGTCGGTCTTGAACGCCTGACGGAAGCTGCGGATGCAGGCGTTCTCGGCGCCGAACTGCCCGTGCAGGTTCGTCCAGGTGAGCCGCAGGGGTCGCTGCAGGGCGCGCAGGCGGTAGCCGACCCAGAACAGCAGGTCCAGCTTGCGCGCGGAGCCGGAGAAGGCCCGCGCCGCCCGGATGTCGACGGGCAGGGCGTGCCGGATCAGGTTGTCGTAGAAGTCCTGGTGGAACTGCACGGTGCGGGACCAGGCCGCGCCCTCCCCGTCCCTCGCCCCCTCCCGCGCGCTCGGGCGCCACAGGTCGAGGCTGCGGAACGGCGGCACGTTGAGGGTGCTGGCCTGGTCGTGCCCGTCCCACAGGCCGATCTGCATCGAGCAGGCGGCGAGCCGGTTGAGCTGTTCCTTGAACTGCCGGATCGTGCCGCGCTCGCCGCCGGTGACGGCGAACCCCATCTCGCGCATGAAGCCGGACAGGGAATCGGCGACCTCGATGGTCGGGCTGCGCTGGCGCACGGCCTCGGTGCAGAGGTGGAGCAGCACGAGCCGCGCCTTCGGGCCGTAGGGCAGGCCCTGCGGCTCCATCTCGCCGGTGACCGGGCTCTTCAGCCGGCCGGCGACGAGGTTGAGCGAGTTGCGCCCGTAATCGCGGGAGAACTCCCGTACCGGGCCGGGATCGCGATAGGGCAGGCCGCACAAGGCCAGCACCGAATGGATGTGCTGGAGGTTCTCCGGCACGGTCGGCTGGTTCTCGATCACCTCGCGCACCGCGTCGCGCCGGCGCTGGTCCCGCCCCATCCCGGCTCGCCGCCCGGCGACCGCGCCCTGGGCCGAGGCCTCCGCGTCGCGGACCTGCTGCCGGTGGAGGATGTGCTCGACGATCTGGGCGAACAGGAAGCCGCCACGCGCCGCCTCGACCTCCGCGCGGAGGTCGGCGTCGCGGATGCCGGCCAGTCTGTCCTCGATCCCCATGCGTGTCGTCCGAAAACTCCGCGACCGCACCGTGGGCGGACCATCCCTCCCGGCCCCGCCGCAAGCGGCAGCCCGAGCGCCCGGCAGGGTCCTGCGAGGCGCGGGCCGTGATGACACGATTCACCGGCCCGGAGTCTCCCGCCGGGCCGGAGTCCTTCGGGGGCAGGGCGGTTATCCCGGCAATCCACGCTTCCCCTCCCCTCGGCCGTCCTCTCTCCGGCTTTCCGCACGGCATCCGGTGCGCGGGGGTGTCTCGAGGCCTCGTGCGCAGAGTTCGATGCGCCTCCGCGACGGGCCGCCGACCACGCAGAGTTCGATACGGGCCGGAGCTTGCGACTTGTCCCCGTTCCTCACCGGAAAACCGGCCGGATCACGCCGAATCGCATGCGGACCCGCGCAGACTCCGATGCGGCGCCGCGGGAATCCCGCGCAGAGTTCGATGCGATCCCACGCAGAGTCGAATGCGGAACCACGCAGAGTCGGATGCGAGAACCTGGGTCAACCTCCTGTCGGGGTAGCGTTTTTCGCTACCCCTTATAACCTTCAGAACAGACTCTCTGAGAATCCTTCCTGATAGTCTTCCTAGGGGGTTTTCGCGTCGTCCGCTTCGACGAACGATCCGTCACCCTCAGAATGTCCACTTGGAAGATAGGGAATATGACGCTTTTGTCCCCATAGGAGCGGCTGAGCCGGACGAAACGGGTAGGCGGATCGGCGCAGCGAAGGGTCATCGCAGCAGGCCGATAAGCGGAGGTGATTTCGCGACCAGGGCGGTCTACCCCTGCCCCGTCGGGGTCGGACGGGCCGTCCCCTCGGGAGCCCTGACGCATGGTCGAAGCGCCACTCGACGCCTTGAGGCGGGTGATGGCCGAGCTGCGCGATCCCGAGCGCGGCTGCGCCTGGGACGTCGCCCAGACCTCGGCGAGCATCGCGCCCTACGCCCTGGAGGAGGCCTACGAGGTCGTCGACGCGATCGCCCGAAACGACTTGGGCGACCTGCGCGAAGAACTCGGCGACCTGCTGCTGCAGGTGGTGTTCCACGCCCGGATGGCCGAGGAGGCCGGCGCCTTCGATCTCGACGACGTGGCTCGGTCGATCGTGGCGAAGCTGGTGCGCCGCCACCCGCACGTGTTCCAGCCAGGCGGCGCCCTGCTCCCCGTCGGCAGCCCGCGCCGGGCCGCAAGCGCCGTCGAGGCGCAGTGGCAGGCGATCAAGGCGGCCGAGCGCGCGGCCAAAAATGCGGCCAAGGATGCGGCCAAGGGCGCGGCCAAGAGCGCAGGCAAGCCGTCTCCTGCCCCCGAGGGTCCCCTCGACGGCGTCGCCGGGACGCTGCCGGCCCTGACGCGGGCGGAGAAGATCTCGCGGCGGGCGGCCGGCTACGGCTTCGATTGGGCGGATGCGGCGGACGTGGTCGCCAAGGTCCACGAGGAGGCCGACGAGGTCGCCGAGGCGCTGGCCGGCGGCGACGCGCAGGCGGTGGCCGAGGAGGTCGGCGACCTGCTGTTCTCGGTGGCCAACCTCGCCCGGCACGCCGGAATCGACCCGGAGGCGGCGCTGCGGGCCGGCAACGACAAGTTCGTGCGCCGCTTCACCGCCATGGCCGCCCGGATCGAGGCCGAGGGTGGAACCCTGTCGGACGCCGACCTCGCGGCGATGGAGGCGGCCTGGATCGCGGTGAAGCAGGCCGAGCGCAAGGCCTGATCCTGGATGCGGGATACCAAAGGGATCATCCCTTTGGCGGGTGTCGGGCGGAGCCCGACGAACCACCCCCAGGACATCGCCCTGGACCCACGAAAGGGATGATCCCTTTCGAAAACCAATCTTAGACGACGCTGCCGCGCAGGTCGTAGGCGTCGGCCGCCTCGATCTTCACGGTGACGACGTCGCCCTGGCGCACCGGCCGGCGGCTGGTGACGTGGACGCTGCCGTCGATCTCGGGCGCGTCGTATTTCGAGCGGCCCTTGATGCCGTCGGCGCCCACCGTGTCGATGATCACGGGCAGGCGCTTGCCGATGCGCGCCTTCTGCAGGCGCAGCGAGACAATCTGCTGCGCTTCCATGAAGCGGCGCTTGCGCTCCAACTGCAATTCAGGCGGCACCGCCTCGCCTACCGTGTTGGCGATGGCACCCGTCACCGGCTCGTAGGTGAAGCAGCCGACGCGCTCGAGCTTGGCTTCCTTGATCCAGTCGAGCAGCTCCGAGAACTCGGCCTCGGTCTCGCCGGGGAAGCCGACGATGAAGGTCGAGCGGATCGCGAGATCCGGACAGGTCTCGCGCCAGCGCCGGATGCGTTCGAGCTGGCGCTCCTGGTTGCCCGGGCGGCGCATGCGCTTGAGCACGGTCGGCGAGGCGTGCTGCAGCGGCATGTCGAGATAGGGAAGGACCTTGCCCTCCGCCATCAGCGGGATCACCTCGTCGACATGCGGGTAGGGGTAGACGTAGTGCAGCCGCACCCAGGCGCCAAGCTCGCCGAGTTCTTTGGCGAGGTCGTAGAACTTCGCCCGCACCGTGCGGTCCCGCCACGGGCTCTCGGCGTAGCGGATGTCGACGCCGTAGGCGCTGGTGTCCTGCGAGACGACGAGCAGCTCCTTCACGCCGGCCTTCACCAGCTTCTCCGCCTCGCGCAGCACGTCGCCGGCCGGCCGGCTGACGAGGTCGCCGCGCAGAGACGGGATGATGCAGAAGGTGCAGCGGTTGTTGCAGCCCTCCGAAATCTTCAGGTAGGCGTAGTGCCGGGGGGTCAGCTTGACGCCCTGCGGCGGCACCAGGTCGAGGAACGGGTCGTGGGCCGGCGGCACCGCCTCGTGGACGGCGGCCACCACCGATTCGTAGGCCTGCGGCCCCGTCACCGCGAGCAGGTTCGGATATTTTTCGCGAATTTCCTCCGGTTGCGCACCCATGCAGCCGGTGACGATGACCCGGCCGTTCTCGGCCATCGCCTCGCCGATCGCGGCGAGCGACTCGGCTTTCGCCGAATCGAGGAAGCCGCAAGTGTTGACGATGACCACGTCCGCCCCGTCATGGCGCCGGGCGAGCTCGTAGCCCTCGGCCCGCAGGTGCGTCAGGATCCGCTCGGAATCGACCAGCGCCTTCGGGCAGCCGAGCGAGACGAACGAGATTTTTGGCGCGCCGAGTGTCTTGGCCGTGACCTTCGGATCGGACGGAAGTGCGGATGCGGTCATGCTGCCTTCGTGCGGCGTGGACGCCGCCAGGTCGAACGCCTCGAGGATCCCGGGTCTTCGGGGCCGGCTGGTCTTCGCGGCCGGCGCGTCATCGGACCCGGATTGTCGTGATGCGTCATCGCTATAGCGGGATCGCGCAGGCCGCGCGAGCCCCGCGCCGCCACCGGGAGGGATTGCGTCCGGCGCATCGGTCGCGAAACCCTGCGGCATCGGCTGCGGCTTCCCAGGGGCAACCGCCTGTGCGAGGCCTTCGCACTTGAACCGACGGGCCGGCACCCGGCACTCCACACCCATGGCCCTCGAACCGGACGTGACAGCGCAGGATATGGCGGCGCAACAGATCTGGACCCGGGAGATCCCGTTCGTCGACCCCGTCGCGGCGGCGATGCGGCTGCGGCGCTGGCCCGGCCTCGCCTTCCTCGACAGCGCGATGCGGCACGACACCCTCGGCCGGGTCTCGATCCTGGCGGCCGACCCCTTCGCCCGCTTCCGTTTTCGCGACGGCCGCGCCACGCTCGACGGGCGGCCGGTGCCGGGCGGCCCGATGGCGGCCCTGCGCGCCTGCCTCGCGCCCTATCGGCTCGAAGCGGAATCCGGCGAGACGTTCTCCGGCGGCGCGATCGGCTACTGCGCCTACGATCTCGGGCAGGCGCTGGAGCGCGTGGTCGCGCCCGCCCGCCGGGCCGGGCTGACGGACGACGCCGCCTTCGACCTCCACGACGTCGCGCTCACCGTCGACCACGGCGCCGGCACCTGTCGCCTGGCAGCCACCGGGTTCCCGGAGACCGATCCGGCCCGGCGCGAGGTGCGGGCGCGGGTGCGTCTCGCGGCCTTCGCCGACTGCCTGGCAGGGGCGGCGCCGGAACCCGCCGCCCCGCCCGCATTCGCTGCGCCGCCGACCTGGCACTCGAACTTCACGCGCGCGGGCTACGAGGCGGCGGTCGAGCGGGTGCGCGACTACATCCGCGCCGGCGACATCTACCAGGCCAACATCGCCCAGCGCTTCACCGCCGCCCTGCCCGAAGGGTTCGACCGGTTCGCGTTCTACCGCGCCTTGCGCGAGACCAACCCGGCGACCTTCGGCGCCTACCTCGAGTTCGACGGGCTGACCGTCGCGTCGAGTTCGCCCGAGCGCTTCCTCAAGCTCGAGGCCGGCCAGATCGAGACCCGGCCGATCAAGGGCACGCTCGCGCGCAGCGACGACCCGGTCGAGGATGCAGCCCGCGCCGCGCGGCTGCTCGGCGATCCGAAGGAGCGCGCCGAGAACACCATGATCGTGGACCTGCTGCGCAACGACCTGTCCCGGGTCTGCGCGCCGGGCAGCGTGCGGGTGCCGGTGCTGTGCGGGCTGGAATCCTATGCCGGCATCCACCATCTCGTCTCTGTCGTCACGGGCACCCTGCGCGACGGCCTCGACGGCTTCGACCTGCTCGAGAGGACGTTTCCCGGCGGCTCGATCACCGGCGCGCCGAAGCTCAGGGCCATGGACATCATCACCGAGATCGAGGGCGACGCGCGCGAGCTCTATTGCGGGGCCATCGGCCGGATCGGGTTCGACGGGTCGATCGACACTTCGATCGCGATCCGCACCGTGTTCATGGACGCGACGACGGCCGTGCTCCAGGCCGGCGGCGGCGTCACGCTGCTCTCGGACCCGTCGGCCGAGTACGACGAGACCCTGACCAAGGCCGCGCGCGTGTTCCAGGCGTTCGAGGCATGAGCGCGCCCGGCCGATCCCGGGCCGGCCGGATGGCGGGCCGCTCGCCGGCCGCCGGCCACCCCAAGACTCCCGACCGAAGGTCGGCAAGCGCGATCGCGCGTCGCCGCGGGTGCGGCGGACGCCCTCGGCCGACCACGGCCGCGGGCCACCGAGAACGTCCATGATCCTCGTCGTCGACAACTACGATTCGTTCGTCTTCAACGTCGTGCGCTACTTCGAGGAGCTCGGCGAGACCGTGCGCGTGGTGCGCAACGACGCCCTCGACGTGGACGGCATCCGCGCGCTGGCCCCCGAGGCCCTGGTGATCTCGCCCGGGCCGTGCACGCCGGCCGAGGCCGGGATCTCGCTGCCGGCGATCCGCGCGCTGTCAGGGCAGATGCCGATCCTCGGGGTCTGCCTCGGGCACCAGGCGATCGGCGCGGCCTTCGGCGGCAGCGTCGAGCGGGCGCAGAAGCCGCTGCACGGGCAGGCGACGCCGGTGACGCATATGGGCGAGCGCTTGTTCGCCGGGCTTCCGGCCGGGATGCAGGTCGGGCGCTACCACTCCCTCGTGGTGGCGCCGCGGCCGGCCATGGCGGCCAACCTCACCGTCGACGCGCGCTCGGCCGAGGGCGAGGTGATGGCCCTGTCGCATCGCCGCCACCCGACCTACGGCATCCAGTTCCACCCGGAATCGGTGCTCACCGAGAACGGCCACGCGATCTTCTCGAACTTCCTCGGGCTCGCCCGCGGCTGGCGGGCGCGGGGCCCCTCGGGGGAGGGCCATGATGCTGTGGCATGACGGGCGCCTGAGCGACGGCACCACCCTGCCCTTCGACCTCACCGATCGCGGCCTGACCCTGGCCGACGGCGTCTTCGACACGGCCCTGGCGCTCGCCGGCCGCGTCGCCTTCGCGGAAGCGCACGTCGCCCGCCTCGTCGCCTCGGTCGCGGCGCTGGGCTTCCCGGTCTGCCCCGAGGCGGTCGAGACGGCGATGCGGGCCCTCGCCGCGACCGGCGGGCGCCTGGCGATCCGCACCACCGTGACCCGCGGCACCGGCCCCCGCGGCCTCGCCCCGCCCGCCGACCCGCACCCGACGCTGTTTGCGACCGCGGCGGCCAGCGACCCCGGCATCGCGTTCGCGCCGCTGCGGCTCTGGCCCACGGCCATCGCCCGGAACGAGACGTCGCCCCTCGCGCAGCTGAAGGCGCTGGGCTACGGCGACGCGATCCTCGCCGCGCGGGACGCCCGCGCCGCCGGCTTCGACGAGGCCCTGTTCAGCAACACTCGGCAGGCGCTCGCCTGCGCCGGCACCGGCAACGTCTTCGCGCTGTTCGGCGAGCGCCTGGTCACGCCGCCGCTCACTGATGGAGTGCTGGCCGGCATCGTCCGCGCCGTGGTGATCGCGCAGCTCGCGCCGGCCTGCGGGCTCGCCTGCGAGGAGCGCTCCATCACGCTCTCCGAGCTGCGCCGCGCCGACGCGGTGTTCGTGACCAACTCGCTGCGGCTGATCGCGCCGGTCACGGCGATCGGCGATTCTGGCGGCGGCGACACCGGCTACGCCCGCGACCATTGCCTACTGATGCGGCTGATGGCGGCCCTGCGCGACCGCGTCGCTGCGGAGTGCGGCGTGTCAACGAACGACGTCTCGATCGGGGCGACATGACGGGGGCTCAAAAGACGCATGCGCCCGACGGTCCCGGGCGGGTCTGGCTGCGGCGCGGCCTCGTCGGCCTCTACGGCCTCGTCGGCGCGGTGCACCTCGCCTCCCCCGACACCTTGATGCCGATCATGCCGGCCTGGGTGCCGGAGCCGCGCCTCGTCATCCTCGGCACCGGCCTCTGCGAGATCGCCGGCGCCCTGGCGCTGACGAGCCCAACTTGGCGCCGGGCTGCCGGGATCGGGCTCGCGCTCTACGCGCTCTGCGTCTGGCCGGCCAACGTCAAGCAGGCGATCGAAGGGATCGTCGTGCCGCCGCTGCCGGATTCCTGGTGGTATCACGGGCCCCGCTTGGCGTTCCAGCCGGTGCTGATCTGGGCGGGGCTGTATGCCGGCGGCGCGATCGACTGGCCGTTCGGCGGCGCGCGGCGCTGACCCTAGCCTCCGAGAGACCAGGATCGCGTGATCTCAGGATCCGGTGATGCAACGATCCCGTGATCCCGTGATCACGGGCCGGTCGGCGAGGACGCCCGACGCATGAAAAAAGCCCGGCGCTTCGGAGCGCCGGGCCTTGTCGGTGCGCCGATCCCGAGGGCGGGATCGGCGGTCGCGGATCAGGGCTTGGGGGCCGGCGCGGCGCCGGCCGCGCCGGGCTGCTCGAGCTTCTTGCGCATGTCCTCGCTGCGCTTCTCGAGCTCCGACTGCAGCTTCTTCTGCTGCTCCTCGAGCACCTTCGGGTCCATGGCCGGGCCGTCGAAGGCCTTGCCGAAGCCGGCGAGCGGCACGGCGAAGGTCACCTCGCGCTGGGTCTGGTTCTGCACCGAGACGTTGAGCGTGGTGCCCTTCTTCATCGCGGCGACGACGCCGGCGTCGACGCCGCCGGCCTCGGCGAAGCAGCCGTTGGGGAAGCAGACGGCGAACTTGCCGGCGGTGCCCTGCTGGCCGTCGACGGTGAAGCGGATGCCGGGCTGCAGCAGCAGGCCGAGCGGCAGCAGGTAGCGCACCACGCGCACCTCCTGCTTCGTGGCCGGGTTCTTCATCTCGTACACGGCGACCGCGAGGACCGGCTGGCCCTGGTCGGAGACGAAGTCGCGGGTGGTGTAGCAGATGTCGGTGCCCGAGCCGCCGTCCTTGCCGCAGACCTTGGTCCAGTCGGCCTGGCTCGGCTCGGACTTCACGGTCACGGTCTGCGGGCCGGTCTG
Organism: Methylobacterium sp. WL12; assembly: GCF_008039475.1. Lineage (NCBI taxonomy): Bacteria > Pseudomonadati > Pseudomonadota > Alphaproteobacteria > Hyphomicrobiales > Methylobacteriaceae > Methylobacterium > Methylobacterium sp. WL12. The sequence goes on from NZ_VRUW01000025.1 coordinate 26,452, forward strand.
CGCCGCGGTGTTGGCCGCCGGCGTGCTCTGGCCCGGTGCCGGCGCCGTCGGCGCGGGGGCCGCTGGGGCGGGCGGCGCCTTCTTCGGCTGGGCGAGGGCGGGCCCGGCAAGGCCGGCGAGCGCAAGGAACGCGGCGGCGCGCATCAGGTGCGCCGGGCTTTTGGCGAAGGACATCGGCTCAGACCCTTTGAAGTTCGTCGATTGGAGGAGGACGTCGTGACGGGAAAAACGTGACGCGGTGCGGGATAGCGGGGCGACCGGTCCCGACAGGGGGCGCCGCGCTGGTCCCGGGCGATCGGGCGGCCTGCATTCCCCGCCGAATGCGGCGAAGGCATGACACCTGCCAGGACGCCCGCGACGTCGCCCGGCGCGGTACCCGCGACGGGCGCGCCCACGAACCGCGAATCCGCCGGCCGGCCTTAGGCGCGGGTTAACCCTAAACCGGCATCGATGGCCAGTCGTCATGCGGGATGCACGCCGACCTTCGGATGGAGTTCGAGAACCCCGTGAGCGCGGCGCAGCCCTCCATCGAGCCGTTGACCGCCGGATGGGGACCGGCCACCCGCGGTGCGGTGCGGTCCCAGGTCGTCCCGGAGGTCGCTTCGGAGATCGCCCCGGAGGTGATCCTGCCGCGGGCGGGCCTGTGCGCGCTGCTGGCCGGAACCGCCCGCCTCGATCCCGGCCGCCTCGCCTTCGCCGACGCCGCGCCCAAGCGCGGCTGGAGCGGCAGGCCGCCGATGGCGTGGACCTATGGGACGGCCGCCGAGATCATCGGGCGCCTCGCCCAGGCGCTGCGGACCTGGCGGCTGGCGCCGGGAAGCCGGATCGGCCTGTGGTTCCCCGGGAGCACCGAAGGCCTCGTCGCCCACCTCGCCGTCGAGGCGGCCGGCCACGTCCCCTGCCCCCTCCCCCCGTCCTGGACCGAGGCGCAGGCCGCCGCCGGCATCCAGGCGGCCGGCCTCTCCGCGGTGCTGACCCAGACCCAGGTCGGCGCGAACCGCCCGGCGGAGGCCCTGTGCCGGATCGCGGCCGGCTATTTCGGCCTGCGCTACCTCGCGGCCTTCGGGCCGGCCGTCCCCGACGGCGTGATCAACCTCGATGCGCTGGCCCTCGACCGTGCCGGCGGGACCGCGCCCTTGCCCGAGACCGGCGGCGGCCTCGTCAGCTTCGCGGCCGGCGATCCGGCCCGGCCGGTCCACCGCACCGGAGACGCGCTGCTCGCGGCGATCGCCGCGCATCTCGTGTCGGCCCGGATCGAACCCGGCGACCGAATCCTCACCCTGCTGCCGCCCTCCGACCTGCGCGGGCTCGTCACCGGGCTCGGTGCGGCGCTCGCCGCGGGCGTCGACCTCGAGACGATGCCGGTCTTCGACGGGCCGGCCCTGATCGAGAACCTGGCGCAGCCGCGCCCGACCCATCTCGTCGCCCCGGCTTTCCTGGAACAGGCCCTCGACGCCCTGCCCCCGGCGACGCGCTCCGTGGTCCTGGCCCGTCGCGCCCCAGGGTCGGTGCCTCCGCACGCGGCGGATCGGGCCGCGGGATCGCCGGTCCTCGACGTGCTGGCCTTCGACGAGGACGCGGTGCTGTCGGTCAGGCGCTCCGGGTCGAGCGGTCCCGCGTCGGATCTCGCCTCGGTGCTCGCGGAGCCCGCCCGCCTCGCCCTGCCCCCTGCCCTGTTCGACCTGCGCCGCGACCCCGACGGCCGCCTCGCCTTCCGCGGCCAGGCCTGCGCGACGACTCGGGTGCAGCGCGGCGAGGTGGACGCGACCGAGGCCGGAAGCTTTCGCGCCTCGCGCTTCCGGGCCGATCGCTTTGCCGGAACCGGGATGGCGGTGACGGAGGCCTGAGCGGCCGCGCCCCCGACCCCGCGCCGCGCCATTCGGCCGGGCTGCGGCGCGTCCCCGCCCGTCCGATCTCCTGATCGCGCCGCCTAACGGGCCGCCCGGGATCGCACCGAAAACCCAAAGTCTCGAAGGCGTTGGACGCTCGTCCGCACCCGCATCCCCGGCGCGCGCGGCGTTCCCGGCCGCGCAGTTCATCGCACGCTCATCGGACGGGTTTATTTTCGCATCTGCAAACGGTGCCGGCGAACCAAACCGTCTGCGGTGGGTTTAAAGCTCAGCTCTCTTCCCAACTCGTCAGCGATGGGGTAGCTCTCGGTCTATGGGTGCGCTGCAACAAGTGCTCGTCGTCGACGACGGCGTCCGTGCTGTCGATCACTCGCTGGCCGGAGAGCTGGCCGAGCTCGGCTATGCCAGCGTCACCGTCTCCCTCGAGGCGGCGGCGGACGTGCTGGCGGTGATCGCCCGTCCCGCCGCGATCCTGCTCCAGACTTCGTCACGCCGCGACTCGGGCTACGCCCGCCTCGCCGCCCGGCTCCGGGCTGAAGTGCGCGACCAGGGCATCCCTGTCTTGGTGATCGACGGCGAGAACGCGCGCCGCGCCGGTGCTCCCATCGACCTGATGAGCCGCATCGGCCCCTACGTCGTCAACGAGCCCGACCTCTAGTCAGAGCGCTCAGCCGCGGCGGCGATCCGTCACGAGTGGATCGGCGCGTCGTGCTTGTGGAAGGCCTTGAGCCGACGGAACAGCGTCGTGTCGTAGTTCGCGGGCGCCGGCTCCTCGCCAACGAGCCAGCGGAACAGGTCGCGGTCGGGCACCTCGATCAGCGCCTCGAACAGGTCGAGGTCCGCGTCGCTCATGACGCCGATCTCGGCGTCGGCGAAGCGTCCCATGATCAGGTCCATCTCGCGGATGCCCCGGTGCCAGGCGCGAAACAGCGTGCGGCGGCGGCGGGGATCGAGATCCGCGCTGGTGCGGGTGGTGCCGGACATGGTTCTAGCCTTGGGTCGAAGGAGACGACCCGTGATCCGTGGATCACGGGACGATGATGGTCAGACCAATCCTGCGAAGGCGGTCTCGGACCACGACGCGGACGGCCCGGGCGGGGCGGGGGCGCGATCGCGCGGGCCCGGCGGCGGCTTCTGTCCGCGCTGGCCTTTGGCGACCCTGGGGCCGCGCTCCGGCTTGGCCGGGCCGCCGACCGCATCGAACTCGAACAGCACCCGGTGCCCGTGCGCGTCGCTGATCCACCCGTCGGAGAACCAGCCGACGAAGCGGCCTGAATAGGCGAAGACCTTGTCGTCGTCGATGATCGCCGCCGGGCGGCCGTCCCAGTGGTAGATCGCCCGGCCGTCGTCGCAGAACGCGGCGGGACGCCCCTCCCGGTCAAAGAACTCGATCATCGCCTCAGCTCCCGCCCCCGGCCGCGCGAAGCGCCACCTTCGACGTATCTAAGCCGTCGCGGCCGGCCTGCCAGCCGATCGCGCGTCGTCGTGCCGAGGATCCTGCGATCCGATGATCACGGGATGCCGGGCGTTCCCGTCGCGCGCCAGCGTCGAGCGGCCGCGCGACGGGGCGGACGGCACGGGATATTGACGACCCGCCGGGCAGGATGGCCCGCACGAGCGGCAGGATGGGCGGGACGAGCGAAGTGTCGATGCGCGACGAGACACCCCCGGCGCTCCTGCGCCCCAGCATCCTCGACCCGCTGTTCGCGCCCGTGCGCGGGCTGCCGCGCGTCGGCGCGAAGATGGCGCCGATGATCGAGCGGCTGCTCGGCACGCCCGAGCGGCCGGCCCGCATCGTCGACCTGCTGTTCCACCTGCCCCAGGGCGGCATCGCGCAGAAACTCGTCGGCTCGGTCGGCGAGGCTCCGGTCGGCGAGCCGGTCACCGTCGGCGTCACCGTCTCCCTCCACCGGCCGGCCGGGACCGGGCCGGGCAAGCGCCCGCACCGGGTGCTGGTCGAGGACGAGACCGGCGACATCACCCTGGTGTTCTTCGGGATGCCGGCAGCGCGCGTCGAGAAGATGCTGCCCCTGGGCAGCCACCGCTACGTCACCGGCCGCATCGACCTCTGGGACGGCAGCCGCCAGATGGTGCATCCGTCGCGCATCGTCGACGCGGAGGGCCTGGCCGCCCTGCCCTCCGTCGAGCCGGTCTACGGCGCCACGGAAGGGTTGACCTCGCGGGCGATCGGCAAGCTCGCGGTCGCCGCCCTGGAGCGGCTGCCGGTGCTGCCCGAATGGCAGGACCCCGCCTGGCTGCAGCAGAACCGGTTGCCGCCCTTCGCCGACGCGCTGCGCGCCGAGCACCGGCCCGAGGAAGCGCCGAAAGCCCCGACGCTGGGCGCCAACGGCGTCGCCATCCCCCCGCCCGCGACGCCGTCGCGAAAACGGCTGGCCTACGACGAGCTTTTGGCCTCGCAGCTCGCCCTCGCGCTGATGCGCGCGCGCAGCCGCCGCAAGCCCGGGCGGGTCAACGCCGGCGACGGCCGCCTCTCCGCCCGGATCGAGGCCGGCCTACCCTTCGCTCTCACCGGCGCGCAGACGCGGGCCGTCGCCGAGATCCGCGGGGATCTGGCCTCCGACAAGCGGATGCTGCGCCTGCTTCAGGGCGACGTCGGCTCGGGCAAGACCGCGGTGGCGCTGCTCGCCATGGCCTCGGCCTGCGAGGCCGGCCGGCAGGCGGCCTTGATGGCGCCGACCGAGATCCTGGCGCGCCAGCACTTCGAGCGCTTGAAGCCGCTGGCGGGCGCCCTGCGCCTGCGCCTGATGACCGGCCGCGACCGCGCCGCCGAGCGCCGGGCGACGCTCACCGACCTCGCCGCCGGCGAGATCGACATCCTGGTCGGCACCCACGCGCTGTTCCAGGACAGCGTGGTGTTCTCCGATCTCGGGCTGGCGGTGGTGGACGAGCAGCACCGGTTCGGCGTCCACCAGCGCCTCGCGCTCGGGGCCAAGGGCGCGGCGGTGGACATCCTCGTCATGACCGCGACCCCGATCCCGCGGACGCTGGCCCTGACCTGCTTCGGCGACATGGACGTCTCGATCCTCGACGAGAAGCCGGCCGGCCGCCAGCCGATCCGCACGCTCACCATCCCGACCGAGCGCATCGACGAGGTCGTGGCCGGGCTTCATCGCGCGCTCCAGGGCGGCGAGCGCGTCTACTGGATCTGCCCGCTGGTGGCCGAATCCGAGTTCGTCGACCTCGCGGCGGCCGAGGAGCGCTTCGAGGACCTGAAGCAGCATTTCGGCGCCGAGGTCGGGCTGATCCACGGCAAGATGCCCGGCGCCGACAAGGATGCGGCGATGGCCCGCTTCGCCGCGGGCGAGACCAAGGTGCTGGTCTCCACCACCGTGGTCGAGGTCGGCGTCGACGTGCCGGAGGCGACGATCATGGTGATCGAGCATGCCGAGCGCTTCGGGCTGGCCCAGCTGCACCAGCTGCGCGGCCGGGTCGGGCGAGGCTCGAAGGCCTCGTCCTGCCTGCTGCTCTATCGCGGGCCGCTCGGCCAGGTGTCGAAGGCCCGCCTCGAGATGATGCGCGAGAGCGAGGACGGGTTTCGCATCGCCGAGGCCGACTTGCGGCTCCGCGGCGAGGGGGAGGTGCTGGGTACCCGCCAATCCGGCGTCGCGGCCTTTCGGCTGGCCCGCCTGGAGAGCGACGGCGCCCTGCTGGAGGTCGCCCGCGACGACGCGCGGCTGATCGTCGAGCGCGACCCGGCCCTGCGGACGGAGCGCGGCCAGGCCCTGCGGGTGCTGCTCTACCTGTTCGAGCGCGACGCCGCGATCCGGCTGCTCGGGGCCGGCTGACGATCGTTTCGCCGACGCGTCGAGCCGGCGCGGGTTGCCGCAGCACCGGCGACAGGAATGCGGAATCGCCCTAGATCCTCCCTGCCGGATCGCCGGCCCGCCCTGAGGATTGTTCGCCCGTGCCCCAGCCGCCCCGAGAGGACCGAGTTTTCGCCGTCGCGGTCGTCGGGGCCGGGGCCGCCGGGCTCAGCGCCGCCCTGGCGCTCGCCCGCGACGGCATCCCGACGGCGCTGGTCGGGCGCCATGCACCCGTGGCGGACGGGCGCACCGTCGCCCTGCTCGACGGCTCCGTGCGCTTCCTCGACGCGCTGGGGGCCTGGGCGGGCATCGCCCCGCAGGCCGGCCCGCTGGCGACGCTTCAGATCATCGACGACACCGGAAGCCTCTTCCGCCCGCCGCCGGCACGCTTCCATGCCGGCGAGATCGGCCTCGACGCGTTCGGCTGGAACGTCGAGAGCCGCCTCCTGGTCGAAGCCCTGCGCCGGCAGGCGCGGGCGACCGAACACCTCACGCTGTTCGAGAGCGACGCGGCGGAAGCCGTTGCGGGCGAAGAATTTTCCGAGGTTCGCCTTGTTGATGGCGGTCGGGTCTCGGCCCGGCTCGTGGTGGCCGCGGACGGAGGCCGGTCGCCCCTGCGGACGGCCAGCGGCATCCGGGTGCGGGACTGGTCGTACCCGCAATCCGCGATCACGACGATCCTCGCGCACGACCGCCCGCACGGCAATGTCTCGACCGAGTTCCACACCCGCGGCGGCCCCTTCACCCTGGTGCCGCTGCCCAACAACCGCTCCAGCCTCGTGTGGGTCGCGGCCGAGGGCGTCGCGCGCCGCCTCTCCGCCCTCGACGACGCAGCCCTCGCCGAGGCGGTCACCGCCCAGGCGCAGGGCATGCTTGGGACGATGCGGGTCGACGGGCCCCGCGGCCTCGTGCCGATGCGCGGCCTCTCCGTGGCGACCCCGACGGCCCACCGCCTCGCCCTGGTCGGCGAGGCCGCCCACGTCTTCCCGCCGATCGGCGCGCAGGGGCTGAACCTTGGGTTGCGGGATGCCGCCGCCCTCCGCGACGCGGTGCTCGGCGCGGTCCGCGAGCACCGTGATCCGGGCTCGCGCGCGGCGTTGGCCGGCTTCGCCCGCGCCCGGCGCCTCGACGCGGCGTTGCGATCGACGGCGGTCGACACCCTCAACCGCAGCCTGCTCGCCGACCTCATGCCCGTCGACGCGTTGCGCGGCGTCGGCCTGCTCGCGATGAGCGCGATCGGCCCGCTGCGCCGCGCCGTGATGCGCGAGGGCGTCCTGCCGCGGCTCGGCGCCCCAGAGCAGATGCGGGTTTCGCGTTGAACGAAAAATCTTTCTGGTACTGAAGGTTGGGGCCGGCGGTTCAGGTCGCGCATCAAGGGCTGCCGGCGCGAGAACCTGCTGCGCTCGTCTTTGGCCGCGCGCTTGGTCGACACCGGCATGCGCGTGCCGAACCGGACCCTCTGCAACTCGCCGTGCTGGCCCAACAACGACCGCGCCCGGTGAGCTCAATCGAAAAAACGCAGTCTATCGAGCGGGTTGTCGCCGGGTGCTCACCGAGCACCTCGGCCCAACCGGACCATCCCGGGCCGCATCGCCCGGCGGCTGCCACCTGACACCCCGCCTTCCGGTCTATACACCCCGTCTCGCGGGCTCCACCTCCCGCCATCCGGGCATCGCCTGCCCGCCCGATCCGACGACGAACAGACACACGATGGCCAAGCCTGGATCCAAGACGCCCGCACCTCCGGCCCCCGCGCCGAAGGTCCAGACGGCGCGCTTCGCGCTTCCGAAGTCCGGGCCGCTGGCGCGGATTCGCGACGCGTTCGCCCGTGGCGAGAGCCCGACGCTCGCCGGCGTCCCGGACGGGTTCGACGCCCTGGTGGTGGCCGACCTCGCCCGGGCCTTGAGCGCCGGCTTCGAGGGGCCGGCGGTGCTGGTCCACGTCGCCCGCGATTCCGGGCGCTCGGCGGCCTTCGTCAACGCGCTGAAGTTCGTCGCCCCCGAGATCGAGGCGATGAGCGTGCCGGCCTGGGATTGCCAGCCCTACGACCGGGTCTCGCCCAACGGCGCCACGGCGGCGCAGCGCATGACCGCCTTCTCGCGGCTGACGCGCACGCGCTCCTCCGAGGCCGCGCCCCGCATCGTCTGCACCACGGTCAACGCCCTGATCCAGCGCGTGCCGCCGATGAAGCGCATCGCCGTGGAGACCTTCTCGGTGGCGATCGGCAACGTCGTCTCGATGGACAAGGTCGTGGCCTGGGTCGAGGCCAACGGCTTCCTGCGCACGGGGACGGTGCGGGACACGGGCGAATACGCCGTGCGCGGCGGCATCCTCGACCTGTCGCCGCCGGGACTCCCGAACCCGATCCGCCTCGACTTCTTCGGCGACACCCTGGAATCGATCCGCGCCTTCGATCCGGAGACGCAGCGCACCGTCGGGCAGCTCCGCTCCCTCGACCTCGTGCCGATGAGCGAGGTCCAGCTCACCACCGAGACCATCCGGCGCTTCCGCCAGGGCTACATCGCCAACTTCGGCGCCGCGACCCGCGACGACCGCCTCTACGAGACCGTGAGCGAGGGCCGGCGCTACGCCGGCCTCGAGCATTGGATGCCCCTGTTCTACGACGGCCTCGACACCCTGTTCGACTACGTCGCCGGGGTGCCGATGGTGTTCGAGCCGCAGATCGAGGACGCGGCCTCCGAGCGGCTGGCCTTGATCCAGGACTACTTCCAGGCTCGCGAGCAGGCGCGCAAGACCCCGCAATCGGGCGTCGCGCCCTACAAGCCGCTGCCGCCGCGCGCCCTCTACCTCACCCAGAACGAGCTGCGCGACCGGATCGCGGCCTGCTCGGTCGCCCGGCTGACGCCGTTCGCGGTGCCCGATGGCGGGGCCGACGGCCCGGCCATCGATTGCGGCGCCGAGCCCGGCCGCACTTTCGCGGCCGAGCGCGCCAGCGAGGCGACGAGCGTCTTCGACGCGGCGGTGGCGCACGTGAAGGACCTGCAGGGATCCGGTCACCACGTGATCCTGGGATCCTGGTCCGAGGGCTCGCGCGACCGCCTCTGCGGCGTGCTCGCCGACCACGGCCTGAAGAAATCGATGGCGATCTCCCGCCTCTCGGACGTCTACGCGTTGAAGCGCGGCACCGACGTGGCGGTCGCGGTCTGGGGCCTCGAATCCGGCTTCACGACGGGCCAGCTCGCCGTGGTCTCGGAAGGCGACATCCTCGGCGACCGGCTCGTGCGCCAGAAGCGCAAGTCCAAGCGGCCGCAGGACGTCATCCTGGAGGTGCAGGCGCTCCAGCCCGGCGACCTCGTGGTGCATGCCGACCACGGCATCGGCCGGTTCGTCGGCCTGAAGACGGTGACGGCGGCGGGCGCCCCGCACGATTGCCTGGAGCTGCAATACGCCACCGGCCTGCTGCTGCTGCCGGTGGAGAACATCGAGCTTCTGACCCGCTACGGCTCCGAGGATTCGGAGGTCGCGTTGGACCGCCTCGGCGGCGCCGGCTGGCAGGCGCGCAAGGCGCGGATGAAGAAGCGCATCCTCGAGATGGCCGGCGAACTCATCAAGGTCGCAGCCCAGCGCTTCGTGCGGCAGGCGCCGCGGCTGGTGCCGCCCGAGGGGCTCTACGGCGAGTTCGCCGCCCGCTTCGCCTTCGAGGAGACCGAGGACCAGGCCAACGCCATTGAGGCGGTGCTCTCGGACCTGAACGAGGGCCGCCCGATGGACCGGCTCGTCTGCGGCGACGTCGGCTTCGGCAAGACCGAGGTGGCGTTGCGCGCCGCCTTCGCCGCCTCGATCTCGGGGCGGCAGGTGGCGGTGGTGGTGCCGACCACCCTGCTCGCCCGCCAGCACTTCCGCACCTTCGCCGAGCGCTTCAAGGGCCTGCCGATCCAGGTGGCGCAGCTCTCGCGCTTCGTCGGCGCCGCCGAGATGAAGCAGAACCGCGCGGGGATCGCGGCGGGCACCGTCGACATCGTCGTCGGCACCCATGCGGTGCTCGCCAAGACCATCGCCTTCAAGGACCTCGGCCTGATCATCGTCGACGAGGAGCAGCACTTCGGCGTCAGCCACAAGGAGCGCCTGAAGGCGCTGCAGGCCGACGTGCACGTGCTGACGCTCTCGGCCACCCCGATCCCGCGGACCCTGCAGCTGGCGATGACGGGCGTGCGCGACCTCTCGATCATCGCCACGCCCCCGGTCGACCGCCTGGCGGTGCGCACCTTCGTGACGCCGTTCGATCCGTTGACCATCCGCGAGGCGCTGCTGCGCGAGCGCTACCGCGGCGGGCAGTCGTTCTACGTGGTGCCGCGGATCGAGGACCTCGCCGAGGTGAAGCGCTTCCTCGACACCGAGATGCCCGAGACCACGGTCGCGGTGGCGCACGGGCAGATGGCGGCGGGCCAGCTCGAGGACGTGATGACCGCGTTCTACGAGGGCAAGTACGACGTGCTGCTCTCGACCACGATCGTCGAATCGGGCCTCGACATCCCCACCGCCAACACGCTGATCGTGCACCGGGCCGACATGTTCGGCCTGGCCCAGCTGTATCAGCTGCGCGGCCGCGTCGGCCGCTCCAAGGCCCGCGCCTACGCCCTGTTCACGACGCCGGCCAACCGCACGCTGAGCGCCCAGGCCGAGCAGCGCCTCAACGTGCTGCAGACCCTCGACACGCTCGGCGCCGGCTTCCAGCTGGCCTCCCACGACCTCGACATCCGCGGCGCCGGCAACCTGCTCGGCGACGCGCAGTCCGGCCACATCAAGGAGGTCGGCTACGAGCTCTACCAGCAGATGCTGGAGGACGCGGTCACCGCGCTCAAGGCCGGCTACGAGGAGCCGGTGGAGGAGGCGTGGTCGCCGACCATCGCGCTCGGCGCCCCCGTCACGATCCCCGAGACCTACGTCGAGGACCTCGGCGTGCGGCTCGCGCTCTACCGCCGGCTCTCGACCCTGGAGAACGACGCCGAGATGGAGGGGTTCGGCGCCGAGCTCATCGACCGCTTCGGGCCGCTGCCGCCGGAGGTGGAGCAGCTGCTCAAGATCGTCACGATCAAGATCCTGTGCCTGGCCGCCAACATCGCCAAGGTCGAGGCCGGCCCCAAGGGCGTCGTCGTCCACTTCCGCGACAAGTCGTTCGCGAACCCGCAGGGGCTCGTCGCCTACGTCGCCGAGCAGGCCTCGTTCGCCAAGGTGCGTCCGGACATGAGCGTGGTGTTCATCCGCGAGCTCGACTCGATCCCGGCCCGGCTCAAGACCGCGACGCAGGTGGTGCGGGCGCTCGCAGGGATCGCCGAGCGCGGGGGGAAGAAGAAGGCGGCGTGACCGCCTCCCGCTCGGCGGGAGACGGGCTAGAGCATTTTCGAGCGAGGTGGATGCCGTCTCGCGTGAAGAAAACCTGATCGCACAACAAGATAGAGCATTTTCGGTGATCCAGGGATCACCGAAAATGCTCTCGCGCCGCTCAGCGCGTCGCCAGGGCCTGGGACGCGTCCGGACGCGATGCGTCCAGGCGCGGCATCTCGGCGGGATGCGGGGCCTTCGCATGCACGGCGCCGAGCGCACCCGTCGGCGGGTTCGACGGAGCGCCGGCCATCGCTTCCGAGCCGTCGAAGGCCGTGCCGGCTCGGCCCAGCGTCTCGGCATGCGCGAACAACGCCTTCATGTAGCGCTGGTCGAACGGGGCCGGCGAGGTCTCGGTGAAGCGGTCGTCGATCTCGGCGACCTTCAGGTCGAGGGATTCGCGGCGGGCGAAGGCGTCAGCGAGCGCGAGGGCGTCGCGCGTCTGCGCCTTTATCGCCGCCGACATCGCCCGGCCGAGCACCGAGAGCGTGGTGTGCGTCGCCATCTGGAAGTACGGCGCGAGCTTGTTGTTGACCACGAGGTAGACCGTCCGGGCCGGGATCTTCACCCCGCCCGAGCCTGTCAGCGCGGCGATGAGCGCCGGCTTCGGCGCCAGGAAGAATGGCGCCGTGGTGCCGCCGTCCACGTGCATCTCCTGGATCGTCTTGCCATCTGCGGTGGCCGAATCGATCGAGACCGGCGGGAACACGCCGGGCACCGCGGACGAGGCCAGCACGATCGCGCGGAACAGGTTCAGCGCCTTGTCGTCGCCGACCGTGGCGATGGCGCCCATGTCCCACAGCACCGGGCGCTCCGTGTCGAGCTCGGTGGTGGCGACCAGCAGCCGGCGGCCTTTGGCGTGCTCGGCCGCGATCGCCTTCAGCAGGCGCGGCGTCACCGCCTTCTCGATCCGGCGCTTGAGCGGCCAGGTGTCGGTCAGGGCCTCGTTGGAGCCGCCGAACTCGAACACGTCCGCCGCCGAGACCGTGGTGTAGGCCTCGCGCAGGGCCGCGTCGCCGGCGTCGCCGATGAAGGCGAAGGGCGCGATCAGGGCCCCCGTCGAGACGCCGGTGATGACGCCGAAGGCCGGGCGGCGGCCGCTGGCGCTCCAGCCGGAGAGCAGTCCGGCCGCGAATGCGCCGTTCTCGCCGCCGCCGGAGAGGACGAGCCATGGGTCGGCGGCCGCGGACGCTTGGTCGATCAGCGCCTGGAAGCCCTGGGGGTCGTCGCCGGCGATGCGCAGGGGGCCCTTCAGGGCGGCGGGACGCGCCGTGGCGATTTCGCCCGGGGTGAAGACCGTGCGCTCGGCCCGCTTGGCCGTGTCCGATCCGGCGAAGGACAGATCGGGCGCACCGATCCCGAGAGCGAGGACTGTCGCGCAGAGGGCGATCCGACGCGTCTTGGATGTGGGCATAGCCCGATTCCCGATATCGATTGACCCGCCTCGATTCGAAAAACGCCGCGCCGTCCGTCGCGTTCCCGATATGGGGCGTAACCGCCGCGCCCAGGGTACCCGTCGTGCGGCAGCGCACCATGATTCGAACCGCGCGGATCGCTTTACGCCGGGCCTGTGCTTGCACTAACCGGACGAACCGCTCGGTCACGCCGACCCGCAACGAGGTTTTGACATGAAACTGCCGCGCCGCTTCTTCCAGCCGCTCGCCGCCGGCGCGCCCGAGCCCTTCCGCGAGCTGCCGGTGCGGCTGGAGCGGATGATCCACTTCGTGCCGCCCCACAACGACAAGGTCCGCGCCCGCGTGCCGGAGCTCGCGCCGACCGTCGACGTCGTGCTCGGCAACCTGGAGGACGCGGTGCCGATGGACCAGAAGGAGGCGGCCCGGAAGGGCTTCGTCCAGATGGCGCAGGCGACCGACTTCGCGGCGACCGGCACCGGGCTGTGGAGCCGCATCAATGCGTTGAACTCGCCGTGGTTTCTCGACGACCTGTTCGAGCTCGTGGCCGAAGTCGGCTCGAAGCTCGACGTGGTGATGATCCCCAAGGTCGAGGGTCCGTGGGACATCCACTACGTCGACCAGCTCCTCGCCCAGCTCGAGGCGCGCCACGGCGTGACGAAGCCGATCCTGATCCACGCGATCCTCGAGACGGCCGAAGGCGTCGCCAACGTCGACGCCATCGCCTGCGCGTCGCCCCGCATGCACGGCATGAGCCTCGGCCCCGCCGACCTGGCGGCGTCCCGCGGCATGAAGACCACCCGCGTCGGCGGCGGCCATCCGGAATACCGGGTGATCGCCGACCCGACGGCTGAGGGCGTCGCCCGCGCCAGCGCGCAGCAGGACCTCTGGCACTACACCATCGCCAAGATGGTCGACGCCTGCATGGCCAACGGCATCAAGGCCTTCTACGGCCCGTTCGGCGACTTCTCGGACGGCCCGGCCTGCGAGGTCCAGTTCCGCAACGCCTTCCTCATGGGCTGCGCCGGCGCCTGGACGCTGCACCCGAACCAGGTCGCCATCGCCAAGCGCGTCTTCGCCCCCGATCCGGACGAGGTGGCCTTCGCCGCCCGCATCGTCGCGGCGATGCCCGACGGCACCGGCGCGGTGATGCTCGACGGCAAGATGCAGGACGACGCCACCTGGAAGCAGGCCAAGGTCATCGTCGACCTGGCCAAGCTCGTGGCGGCCAAGGACCCGGAGCTGGCCGCGGTCTACAAGCTCGGCTGATCCCGGGCGCCGCCCGAGCCCGGCCACCGCTTCGGCGGCGCGGCGGCTCTCCGCCGGACCTCATCGGTTCACCCATGAGGCCTGGTGGGCGCCGTCACGATCCGAACCGGGTGCGGTAATCCTGCGGCAGCGTAGCGACGAGCCGCAGGAAGCTGCGGCGCATCGTTTCCTCCGAACCGAAGCCGCAGGCCTGCGCGATGCGCTTCACCGGGCGCCGCGTCTCGGACAACGCCCGCTGCGCCGCCTCCACCCGCAGCCGCTCGACCCCCTTGGCCGGCGTCAGCCCGGTCGCCGCACGGTAGTGGCGCCCGAGGCTGCGCTCGCTCATGCCCGCCGCCGCCGCGAGCGCCGGCAGCGAGAGGTCGCCGGCCAGGTTCTCCCGGATCCAGGCATGGAGGGCGTCGAAGCGGTCGTCGCCGGCCTGGAGCGCGAGCGCCGCGCGGAACTGCGCCTGCCCGCCCGGCCGCTTGAGGAACATCACGAGATGGCGCGCGACCCCGAGCGCCAGGGGGCGGCCGAGGTCCTGTTCCACCAGCGCCAGCGCCAGGTCGATGCCCGCGGTGATCCCCGCCGAGGACCAGACCGGGCCGTCCTGCACGAAGATCGGGTCCGGCTCGACGCGTGCCAGCGGATAGCGTTTCGCGAGCCGCGCGCAATAGGCCCAGTGCGTTGCCGCCCGGCGCCCGTCGAGGAGCCCCGCGGCCCCGAGCAGGAAGGCGCCGGTGCAGACCGAGGCGACCCGGCGCGCCCGCGCCGCCCGCGCCCGCATCCAGTCGACGAGGTCCGCGTCGGCGCAGGCCGCGACGACGCCGGGGCCGCCGGCCACGATCAGCGTGTCGAGGGGGGCGTCGCGGTCGGGCGGCGGGTCGACCGCGAGCCGCAGGCCCGCGGACGAGGTCGGCGCGCAATCGCCCCAGCCGACCACCCGCGGCGCGTAGGGCCTCGCGCCCCGCGCCTGCTCGTTGGCGGTCGCGAAGACCTGCAGCGGCCCGGCCACGTCGAGGAGCTGCACCGACGGGAAGGCCAGCACCTCGACGATGCGGGGCGCCCCCGTCGGCGCAGACTTGCCGGAAGAGTTTGGCTGGAAACGAGGGTCATCTGGCATCCTGGCCAGATCGTGCGGGATTAAGGCTCGCCTGTCCACCACGGAGACCCGCCATGATCCCGCCCGAGACCCACCTGCAGATCGGTTCCCTCCTGTTCGAGGGGCTGGACCAGATCGACCTCACCGGCCCCTTCGAGGTGCTGTCCCGCATCCCGAACGCGACCTACCGGATCTACGCGCCGACCGCCGAGAGCGTGCGCGACATCCGCGGCCTGCGGCTCACCCCCGACGCGGCCCTGGCCGACGCGCCCCAGCTCGACGTGCTGCACGTGCCCGGCGGCTTCGGCCAGGAGGCCCTGATGCGCGACGAGGCCGTGCTCGGCTGGATCCGCAGGCAGGCGGAGGGGGCCGGGCACGTCTTCTCGGTGTGCACCGGCGCCCTCCTCCTCGGCGGCGCCGGGCTGCTCAGGGGGCGCCGGGCGACGACGCACTGGAGCGCCTTCGCGCTGCTGCCGTATTTCGGCGCGCAGCCCGTCGACCGGCGCGTCGTGGTCGACGGGACCTGGGTGTTCGCGGCCGGCGTCACCGCCGGGATCGACGGCGCGCTGCGGCTTGCGGCCGAATTGCGCGGCATCGAGGTCGCCCAGGCGATCCAGCTCGGCATGGAATACGCCCCCGAGCCGCCCTTCGACAGCGGCACGCCGCGGACCGCCCCGGCCGCGATCCTGGAGCGGGCGCGCTCCGCCGTCGCCGAGATCACCGCGCGGCGGGAGGCCACCGCGCGCGGGATCGCCGCCGACCTCGGGATCGCTTTGCCCGCCGGCTAGGAGCCGGACGCGGACGCTTCGCTCGCGCGCCGGAACCCGGTGACAAGCCCGTCATCCGCGCCTATCTGGTCCGTCATGATGGATCAGGCCATGACCGACGCGCGACCGACCGAAACGAGACTGCGCATCGCGAAATTCGGGATCGGCGCCGTGGTGCGCCACCGGATCTACCCGTTCCGCGGCATCGTCTTCGATGTCGACCCGGTGTTCGACAACACCGAGGATTGGTGGCTGGCGATTCCCGAGGAGGCGCGTCCGCGCAAGGACCAGCCGTTCTACCACCTGCTCGCCGAGAACGCCGAGACCGAGTACGTCGCCTACGTGTCCGAGCAGAACCTGGTGCCCGACACCTCGGGGGAGAGCCTGCGCCACGCCGGCATCCCCGAGATGTTCGAGCGCGACCCCGGCGGCACCTACCGGATGCGCGACCGCACCGCGAACTGATCCTTTGCCACTTGGCGTTGCGACCGCTCCGGCGGCCGCGCCGACTACGCGCCGGTGACGTCGGCGCTCAGGCTCCGCCCGATTCCGGCCGCCTCCATCCGCGCCCAGGCGGCGGCGAGCGAACCGTCCCGGTCGATCGCCCGCGTCGCGTCCGCGACCACCACGGCCTCGAACCCCGCCGCGCGCGCGTCGAGCGCGCTCCAGGCGACGCAATAGTCGGTGGCGAGCCCGCACAGCACCACGCGCCCGACGCCGCGCTCGCGCAGGTAGCCGGCGAGCCCCGTCCGCGTCCCGTCGGCCTCGACGAAGGCCGAATAGCTGTCGACGCCCGGGTTCAGGCCCTTTCGCAGGACGAGGGCGGCGCCGGGCAGGTCGAGGCCGGGGGCGAGCGACGCGCCGGCGCTTCCCTGCACGCAATGGTCCGGCCACAGCACCTGCTCGCCGTAGGCGAGCCGCACCGTCTCGAACGGCGCCCGGCCCGGATGCGCGCTCGCGAACGAGGCGTGCCCGGGCGGGTGCCAGTCCTGCGTCAGCACCAGGGTCGCGAAGCGCGCGGCCAGCGCCCGGATCGGCGCCACGACGGCGTCGCCGTCGGGCACCGCCAGCGCGCCGCCGGGCAGGAAGTCGCCCTGCACGTCGACGACGAGCAGGGCGTCGGCCGCGCCGACCCTCACGGGCGGCCTCCGGAGCGCGAGGGACGAACGATCGAGACCGGGATCCTCCGATCCGATGATCCCCGGATCGTTGCCGATCCTCGGATCACGGCACCATCACCGTCGAGCCCGTGGTCTCGCGGCCGGCCAGATCCCGGTGGACCTGCTGGGCTTCCGCGAGCTTGTAGGTGCGGTTGACCGGGATCTTCACCGCGCCGCTCTGCACCACCGAGAACAGGTTCTTGGCCATCTCCGCCAGGATCTCCGGCCGGCTCGCGTAGGTGAACAGCGTCGGACGCGTGACGTAGAGCGAGCCCTTGGCCGCGAGCAGCCCGAGGTCGAGGGCCTTGATCGGACCGGAGGCCGAGCCGAAGCTCGCGAGCAGGCCGAGCGGCGCCAGCGAATCGAGCGAGCCCGCCAGGGTATCCTGGCCGACGCCGTCGTAGACCACCGGAACGCCCTTGCCGCCGGTGATCTCGCGGACGCGGGCCGCCACGTCCTCCTCGCGGTAGAGGATGACGTGGTCGCAGCCGTGGGCGCGGGCGAGGTCCGCCTTCTCGGCCGAGCCGGCGGTGCCGATCACGGTGGCGCCGAGGTGTTTCGCCCACTGGCAGGCGATCAGGCCGACGCCGCCGGCGGCCGCGTGCCACAGGATCGTGTCGCCGGGCTTCACCGCGTAGGTCCGGTGCAGCAGGTACTCGGCGGTGAGCCCCTTCAGCATCATGCCGGCGGCGGTCGAGTCGTCGATCCCGTCTGGCACGTGCACGGCGGCCGAGGCCGCGATCAGCGGCTCCTCGGCATAGGTGCCCTCCCCCGATCCGGTGGCGACCCGGTCGCCGACCGAGAACCCGGTCACGCCCTCGCCGACCGCGGTCACCGTCCCGGCGACCTCCTTGCCCGGCGTGAACGGCAGCTGCGCCGCCTTGTAGGCGCCGGAGCGGAAGTAGATGTCGATGAAGTTGACGCCGATCGCGCCGGCGCGGATGCGGATCTGGCCGGGGCCGGGCTGAGGCGTCGGCACGTCCTCGTAGGCCATCACTTCGGGGCCGCCGTAATCCTGAACGCGTATCGCCTTCGGCATCGTCTCGTCCTCGCGTGAGATCGTTCACGGCGAGATAAGGGATCGGACGCTTGGCGCAATGGCCCACGCGGGACAGGCAGGGCTATCGCTTGACAGCGCCGGCCCTATTTTTCCGACGGCCTCAATCGCCGACGCCCGCGTCCGCGGGCTTGGGCGTGGGCTTTCGCTTCGCTCGACGCCGTACAGGACCAAGGTCCTGAACGGCCCGCTCCGCGGGGCGCTCTTCGCACCCTGGCGGGACAGACCGTCGGCGTCTCGGCGCACGGGCCGCGGCGCGAGGGTTTCGGGTCCTGGCGGAATCGTCGATCCGGTACGGAACGCGAACGGTCCGGCGGCCGTTGAGAGCCCCACGTAGCCGAGCGTGCCTTGCAGTGGCCATGTTTCAATCTTAACTGAACCTGAACGAAAGGCTGATTCGTTCAGGCCGTCACGGGAAAGATGGAGGACAGCGATGCTGACCGGACCGTTCCAACGCCTGCCGGGTTCTTCCGAGGGATGGCAGTCCCTCGCTCACGAGCCCTGGCTCCTGCCGATCTCCGACGCGGCCTCCGCACAGGCCTCCGACGTGGCGCTCGCCGTGCGTCGGGCCGCCCGTCCCTTCTGGATCGCCGCCAACGGTCTCGCCCTCGCCCTGGCGCTGCTCCTCGCCGCCGAGACCTCGACGGGCTGGATGAACGGCAGTCAAGCCGTCGCCCCGGTAAAGACCGTCGTCGCCAGCGCGTCCTGATCCGTCAGGCTTCCTCCCGCACCGGCGCGGCGCCTGCCGACGGTGCGCCCTGTGCCGTCCGCAGGGACGCGGCCATGGCCTGGAGCCGGGCCTGCGGATCGTCCGGCTGGATGACGCCGGCCGACATCACCAGCTTGGCCGCGTCGTCCACGCTCATCCCGACCTCGATGATGTCGGCGCGCGGCAGGTAGAAGAAGAACCCCGTGGTCGGGTTCGGCGCGCAGGGCAGGAACACGCCGACGTAGTCGTTGCGCGCTTCGCTCCCTCCATTTCCCGTTGGCTCCCCCTTGCCGCCTGGCAGCGCCGCCTGGACGTCGGGCGCGGCCGGCGCCGACAGGAACACCACCGACCACGTTCCCTTCACCGGGAACTCGACGAGGCCGACCGTGCGGAACGAGGTTCCGTTGGCGGAGAACAGCGTCTCGAAGATCTGCCGCAGGCCTTTGTACAGCCCCGAGATCACGGGGGTGCGCGCCAGCAGCACCTCGCCGAACTCGATCACGCTGCGCCCCACGAGGTTCGCCGTGAGGAACCCGAGCAGGGTCACCGCGACGAAGGCGATGAGCATGCCGAGCCCCGGGATCGAGAACGGCAGGTAATGGTCGGGCAGGTAGCTCGCCGGCACCAGCGGCTTCACGAACCCGTCGATCAGCGTGATGATCCACCACGTGATGTAGGCGGTGATCGCCAGCGGCCCCGCGACGATGATGCCGGTGAGGAAGTAGGTCCGCAGCCGTCCGCGCGCGCTGACGCGGGGACGGGGGCCGGCGGCGTCCGGCTCGGGCGGCAACTGGGTCGGCGGTCTCACGGAAACCAGGGCAGCCCCCGAAGGCATGATCGCGAAGGCTAAGTCGGCGCGTTGCCGGGCATGGCTCCGGTGCCGTCAGGCCTACTCCCTCCGCCGGCCCGCCTCAAGACCGATCCCCGTGCGGCGCCGGCGCGGCGCCGCAGGACGTACAGCACCAGTCCGGTGACCGCGAGCGGCGGCATCGCCAGGGCGGCGAGGCAGAAGACGAGGGCGAAGGCCGCGCCGAAGTAGCGCCCGCGATGCACCTCCAGCATGGAATCGGCGATTTGCCGGCCGAGCGGCTTGTCTGAGAAGCGCGACAGGGAGAGGCGGCCGCCGGTCGCGGCGTCGAAGATCGATTCGTTGCGCGCCTTCGGGGCGTCGGCCTCGGCGATCCAACGGATGCGGATCCGCGCCGCGTCCGGCCCCGGCGGCGTCACGGTGGCCAGCGCCGCCGACGCCCCCTCCTCCGCCCGGAACGCGGCCCAGGCCTTGTCGAGGGCCGGCGGGGCGTCCGCGCCCTTGTCCGTCCGCTCCGCGCCCTTGTCCGTCCGCTCCGCGCCCTTGTCCGTCCGCTCCGCGCCCTTGTCCGTCCGCTCCGCGCCCTTGTCCGTCCGCTCCGCGCCCTTGTCCGTCCGCTCCGCGCCCTTGTCCGTCCGCTCCGCGCTCTTGTCCGTCCGCTCCGCGCTCTTGTCCGTCCGCTCCGCGCTCTTGCGCCCGCCCACCCGGTCCGCGCGCGCCTCCGCCGGCTTGTTCGCGCCCTTGACGGCGACCTCCCCCGTGAGGAGCCACGTCGCGGCCGACTTGTACGCGTCGTAGGACCACCACAGCCCCGTCAGCGCGATCACCGCGTAGACCGGCAGCAGCCAGGTGCCGGCGACGGCGTGCAGCGACCAGTAGCGCGGCCGCCCGGGCCGGCGCAGGCTCGGCTTCAGCCAGATCCGCCAGGCGTGGACCTTGGGCCAGCGCAGAACCAGGCCGGTGGCGAGGAACACGAGGAGCGCCAAAGCCGCGGCGCCGGTGATGGTGCGGCCCCAGCCCCTGCCCTCTCCGGGCAGCAGCAGCAACCGGTGCAGGCCGCGAATCGTGGCGAAGGTCGCCTCGCCCCGGACCTCGCCGCGCAGGGTGCCGTCGTAGGGGTCGAGGTAGACCGACGGCGCCCGCCCGCCGGGCTTGACGTCGCCGGCTTTGGCGTCGTCGGCGAAGCGCGCCCGCGGGGCCAGCGCGGGGTCGCCGAAGAACGTCAGCGCGCCGACCCTCAGGCCCGGCCGCTCCGCGGAAAGCCGCGCCACCAGCGCCTCCGGCCCGAGAACCGGCCGATCCTGGACCGCGACCTGCGCGCGGTCGGCGTTGGCGAGGTCGAGGATCGCCTCCTCGTAGCTCATCATCGCACCGGTGACGCCGACCAGGGCGAGGACGAGCCCGGCGGTGAGGCCGAGCGCCCAGTGCAGGCGAAACAGGACGGTGCGGAGGGAGACAAACATCGCAGGCGGTACGTCACGGAAACGGCGTGCGGTCAAGTCTTTCCGTAGAAGTCCTGAGTTGTGGAGTCTAATTTATTACAATTCGAAAGAGCATCGACTTGTGTTTCTCGGGCCGCGGCGATCGAAAGCCTCGGAACCCTTCGCGCGCCCCGGACAGACGAATGGCTGTGCCGGATGAAGCGCCGAGGGTCGATACTCCGACGCCGCGTGTTCGATGATCGGCCCACCGCAGGCCGTCGAGTCGATTGCGCCCTCCGGCGCCCCCGCGTATACGAGGTCATTCCCCTTTTGAACGCGTGAGACGGGACTTTCGGATCGAGCGGTCCGGAGCCTGCGGACCGATGCCCGGCCCCGTCCGTCCCCGCGTCGGTTTTGGAGCCCGTGCGAAACATGACCCAGGGTCCGCTGATGCCCAAGGCGACCGCCGTCTGGCTGGTCGAGAACACCTCGCTCGCCTTCGAGCAGATCGCCGATTTCTGCAAGCTGCACCCGCTCGAGGTGAAGGGCATCGCCGACGGCGAGGTCGCCGCCGGGATCAAGGGCTTCGACCCGATCACCGCTGGCCAGCTCACCCGCGACGAGATCGAGAAGGCGCAGAAGTCGCCGGCCTACAAGCTCAAGGTCGCGGTCTCGAAGGTGAAGCTGCCCGAGGTCAAGCGCACCACCAAGGGTCCGCGCTACACCCCGCTGTCGCGCCGCCAGGACCGACCGAACGCGATCCTCTGGCTGCTGCGCAACCACCCCGAGCTGAAGGACGCGCAGGTGATCCGGCTCGTCGGCACCACCAAGTCGACGATCCAGCAGATCCGCGAGCGCTCGCACTGGAACTCCGGCTCGCTGCAGCCGATGGACCCGGTGACGCTGGGGCTCTGCACCCAGATCGACCTCGACTTCGAGGTCCAGCGCGCCGCCAAGGACCGTCCCGCGGCGCTGGCCGCCGATTCGGGCGCCTCGCTGCTGCCGACCGAGGTCTCCACCCGCGAGGAGGCGCCCGAGGCCGACGAGCACCGCCACGGCGGTCGCGAGGAGCGGATCAACGCCGATTCGGTGTTCGCCAAGCTCAAGGGCGTCCGCCCGGCGGACGACGACGAGGACTGATTTCTTCGCGGTCTCCCAAGTCTTCGGACCGACGCTGCGGGCCTGCTTCGAAGGAAGCGGGCCCGTTCTGCGTCGACACCCGTTTCTGTTGAACTTCCGGGCCCGTTGCTGTAGAGAGCCGGCGTCCTTCCAGGCCGACCGCACGCGCGTGTTTCAGTGTTGCGCGGCGCCGCCCCGGGACGACCGCCCTCGGACACCGTACGAACGCGTCGGCAAGCCGATCCCATTTTCGGATCGGTCGCTCCTCGATCCGGAGCGGCAGCGGCAACGGGGGCGTTCGCAACACGAGCCGCCGACGTGAGGGCATCCCCGAGGGAGCCCGTTCAGGAGACAGAATGACTGCTGGTACCGCTCTGCAGCGCGACACCTACCGCGACGACTTCGCGGCGCTGCTCGAGGAATCGTTCCTCCAACACGAGATCACCGAAGGCTCCGTCGTCAAGGGTCGCGTCGTCGCGATCGAGAAGGACGTCGCGGTCATCGACATCGGCGCCAAGACCGAGGGTCGCGTCGCCCTCAAGGAATTCAACGGCCCCGGCCGCGAGGGCGAGCTCGCCGTCGGCGACGAGGTCGAGGTCTACGTCGACCGCATCGAGAACGCGCTCGGCGAAGCCGTCATCTCGCGCGACAAGGCGCGCCGCGAGGAGTCGTGGGTCAAGCTCGAGAAGGCCTTCGAGGCCAACGAGCGCGTCTCCGGCACGATCTTCAACCAGGTCAAGGGCGGCTACACCGTCGACCTCGACGGCGCCGTGGCGTTCCTGCCGCGCTCCCAGGTCGACATCCGCCCGGTGCGCGACGTGACGCCCCTGCTCGGCACCCCGCAGCCGTTCCAGATCCTCAAGATGGATCGCCGCCGCGGCAACATCGTCGTCTCGCGCCGCACGGTGCTGGAGGAGAGTCGCGCCGAGCAGCGCTCCGAGCTCGTGGCCAACCTCGAAGAGGGTCAGGTCATCGACGGCGTCGTCAAGAACATCACCGAGTACGGCGCCTTCGTGGATCTGGGCGGCATCGACGGCCTGCTCCATGTCACCGATATGGCGTGGCGCCGCGTGAACCACCCGTCCGAGGTCGTGACCATCGGCCAGACGGTCAAGGTCAAGATCATCAAGATCAACCACGAGACCCACCGCATCTCGCTCGGCATCAAGCAGCTGCTCGCCGACCCGTGGGAGGGAATCGCCCAGCGCTACCCGGTCGACGCCAAGCTCAAGGGCCGCGTCACCAACATCACCGACTACGGCGCCTTCGTGGAGCTGGAGCCGGGGATCGAGGGCCTGATCCACGTCTCCGAGATGAGCTGGACCAAGAAGAACGTCCACCCCGGCAAGATCGTCTCCACCTCGCAGGAAGTGGAAGTGCAGATCCTCGAGGTCGACCCCGTCAAGCGCCGCATCTCGCTCGGCCTCAAGCAGACCCTGCAGAACCCGTGGGAGGCCTTCAACGAGAAGCACCCCGTCGGCTCCGAGGTCGAGGGCGAGGTCAAGAACAAGACCGAGTTCGGCCTGTTCATCGGCCTGGAAGGCGACGTCGACGGCATGGTCCACCTGTCGGACCTCGACTGGAACCGTCCCGGCGAGCAGGTGATCGAGGAGTTCAAGAAGGGCGACATGGTCAAGGCGCAGGTTCTCGACGTCGACGTCGAGAAGGAGCGCATCTCGCTCGGCATCAAGCAGATCGGCGGGGACCCCTTCGCCGAGGCCGGCGACGTCAAAAAGGGCCAGATCGTCACCTGCGAGGTCGTCGAGGTGAAAGATTCGGGCATCGAGGTGAAGATCGTTGACACCGACATGCAGAGCTTCATCCGTCGCGCCGAGCTCGCCCGCGACCGCGGCGACCAGCGCCCCGAGCGCTTCGCCGCCGGCGAGAAGTTCGACGCCCGCGTCATCCAGTTCGACCGCAAGGCGCGCCGCGTCCAGCTATCGATCAAGGCGCTGGAAGTCGCCGAGGAGAAGGAGGCGATGGCCCAGTTCGGCTCGGCCGATTCGGGTGCCTCGCTCGGCGACATCCTCGGCGCGGCCTTCAAGAAGGCCCGCACCAGCGACGACGTCGAAGAGAAGTAGTCCGGTCCTCGCTGGCCGCCCGGGTTCCGCCCGGGCGGCCGGCGGGCCCATTCGATCCGAGGCCCGCGCCGGACACCCGTCCGGCGCGGGCCTTTCTTTTTGGCGGTCTCGTGCCCTCGGCAGCGTGACCGGTTTCAGGGCCTGCACGGATTCGGTCGGCCATGACGGGTGCAGCGCAACCTTAAGGCGATGCGGTTTTGGTTCCCCGCGCCCCTTGCCGGTCCGTGTCCGGCAGGGCTAGAACACCGCTCGCGGGCAACGGCCCGGCGCCCACGAGTTCAAGCCTGCCAAGGACTTGGTCTGTACCGACGCGTGCGGTGCGGATCGTGCCGCGGCACGCGGGCCTCGTGCGCCCTGCCCCGGACATCGGTCTGCGGGTGGGCTGAGAACCGGCCGGCCGCGAGGCCGGGACCGCCAGGGAGCAGACCAGCGCATGGCAGCCGACGCCGAACTCCTGATCGACCGGCGGCGGTTGCGCCGCAAGCTGTCCGTGTGGCGCGTGGTCGGCATCGGCGGCCTCGTCGTCGCCGTCGGCGCGGTCGGCCTGCGGGTCCGCGCCGGCACCGAGGGCGGCCTGTTCGGCGCGGTGAAGCCGCAGATCGCCCGGATCTCGATCTCGGGCTTCATCTCCGGCAGCGAGGCCACCGCCAAGCTGATGAAGCGGGTCGGCGAATCCGCCGCCGTCGAGGGCGTGGTGGTCTCGATCAACTCGCCCGGGGGCACCACCACCGGCTCCGAGGAGCTGTTCCGCAACCTGCGGGCGCTCGCCGAGAAGAAGCCGATCGTCGCCTTCGTCGACGGCACCGCGGCTTCGGGCGCCTACATCACCGCGATCGCCGCCGACCACATCGTCGCGCGCGAGACCTCGCTCGTCGGCTCGATCGGCGTGCTGTTCCAGTATCCGGACGTGTCGGGGCTGCTCGACAAGGTCGGCGTGAAGGTCGAGTCGGTGAAGTCCTCGCCGCTCAAGGCCGAGCCGTCGGGCTTCACCCCGACCTCGCCCGAGGCGCGGGCCGCCCTCGCGGCGGTGGTCGGCGACACCTATGCCTGGTTCAAGAACCTCGTGGCCGAGCGGCGCGGGATGGACGGCGCCCAGGTCGCCACGGTCTCCGACGGCCGGGTGTTCAGCGGCCGCCAGAGCGTGCCGCTGAAGCTCGTGGACGAGCTCGGTAGCGAGCGGCAGGCGATCGCGTGGCTCGAGACCGCGCGCAAGGTGCCCAAGGACCTGCCGGTGACCGACTGGAAGCCCGCCTCCAACCAGGGCTTCGGCCTGTTCTCGGCGCTCGGATTCGGGGCCGACCTCCTCGGGTTCGAGGGCCTGTCCGCGCGGCTGGCCGAGGCCGGCGCCGAGGCGGGGGCCGTCACCCAGGGCGGCATGCTCGTGCTGTGGCGCCCGAGCCCGTCCGCCGCGCCCTGATTCGGTGCGATCCACCAGGATTCGCACCCCGGAACTTCGAGAAGACCAGACGCCATGATCAAGTCGGAGCTCGTCATCAAGATCGCCGAGCAGAACCCGCACCTCTACCAGCGGGACGTCGAGACGCTGGTCAACGCGATCCTCGACACGATCGCCGACGCGCTGGCACGGGGCGACCGGGTCGAGCTGCGCGGCTTCGGTGCGTTCTCGGTGAAGCGCCGGGATGCGCGCCGCGGGCGCAACCCGCGCACGGGTGCGGCCGTTGCCGTGTCGGAAAAGGCCATCCCCGTGTTCAAGACCGGCAAGGAGATGCGCCTGCGCCTCAACGCGGCCGGGATCGGCGAGAGCCAGTCCGCGGCCGAGTAGGGTCCTTCGCGAGACATCGCGGCGGATCGGCCGGTTCGTCTTCCGCGAAGCGGGCCAAGCGCGACGGCGCGTCGCCGCCGGTGGGGCGGATCGCGGATGTCCTCCCGGACCATCCGCGGCACAGTAAGAACGGTTCGGAGAGATCGATGGTCCGCTTCCTCAAGAGTCTGGTGCTGCTGCCCATCGCGATCCTGGTGATCTTGGTCGCGGTCGCCAACCGTGATCCCGTGCGGCTCTCCCTGGACCCGTTCTCGCCCGATCCGGTGTTCAGCGTGATGCTGCCGCTCTACGCGATCCTGTTCGGGGCGGTGGCGCTCGGCATCGTCGTCGGCGGCATCTTCACCTGGCTCGGGCAGGGCAAGGCCCGCCGCCAGGTCCGCCACCGCGGCCGCGAGATCCGCCGCCTCGAAGGCGAGACCGAGCGGCTGAAGGCCTACGCCCCGCCGGAGCCCGGCACCGGCCTGACGCTGCCGGGACGGACCGCGCTGCCGGCCCCGCGCTGACGCGACCGGGTCTCGAAGCGCCAGCCATGTCGATTCGCGTCAAGATCTGCGGCTTGAGCACGCCCGAGACCATGGCCGCCGCCCTGGAGGCCGGCGCCGACTGGATCGGCCTCGTGCGGTTTCCCAAAAGTCCGCGCCATGTCGACCTCGACGCGGCCCGCACCCTGTCCGCTCAGGCGCGCGGCCGGGCCGAGCGGGTCGTCCTGCTGGTCGACCCCGACGACGCCGCGCTCGACGCCGCGCTGGAGGCGATCGATCCCGACCTGATCCAGCTGCACGGCGCCGAGACGCCGGAGCGCGTCGCCGCGATCCGCCGGCGCGCCGGCCGCCCGGTGATGAAGGCGCTGGGCGTCGCGAGCCGGGCCGACCTCGACCGGATTTCGGCCTTCGCCGCCGCCGACCGCCTGCTCCTCGACGCCAAGCCGCCCTCCGGCGCCGTGCTTCCCGGCGGCAACGGCCGCGCCTTCGACTGGACCCTGCTCGACGGCGCAGACCTCCCCTCCGGCTGGATGCTGTCGGGCGGCCTCGACCCGTCGAGAGTCGCCGCGGCGCTCGCCCGCACCGGGGCGACCGCGGTCGACGTCTCCTCGGGCGTCGAGTCGGCGCCGGGCGTGAAGGACCCGGACCGCATCGCCGCCTTCGTCAGGGCGGCCCGCGCCGCCGGCTGAGCCGGGTCATACCAAATCCGGTCGATCCCTTCGGGATGGCGGATTTGGGCTTCGCTCAGCCGCCGCGCGGGCTTGCCTGACCCGGCCTCCGCTTTGAGCAAGCGGAGGCCGGGTCAGCCCGTTCGCAGGTCGGCGAGGGCTCGCCGCTGTCGCCCGTCTTCGAAGAAGTTCTCCGGGGCGAGCCAGGCCCGGAACGCCGCCCTCACCCGCGGCCATTCGGCGTCGGTGACCGAGAACCAGGCCGTGTCGCGGGAGCGGCCCTTGACCACGACGGCGTTGCGGAAGACGCCCTCGAAGGTGAAACCGTAGCGAAGGGCCGCGG
Source organism: Methylobacterium sp. WL12 (assembly GCF_008039475.1). Classification (NCBI taxonomy): domain Bacteria; kingdom Pseudomonadati; phylum Pseudomonadota; class Alphaproteobacteria; order Hyphomicrobiales; family Methylobacteriaceae; genus Methylobacterium; species Methylobacterium sp. WL12. Next base: position 53,632 of record NZ_VRUW01000025.1, read on the forward strand.
CGCGCGAGGGCGCGTTGAGGGCGTCGCACTTCCACTCGTAGCGGCGGTAGCCGAGCTCGTCGAAGGCGCGGGCCATCATCAGGGCCATCGCCTCGGTCGCGGCCGGCCGCCGCGCCAGGGCGGGCGAGAAGTGCAGGTGCCCGACCTCGATGACGCCGTTGGCCGGATCGATGCGCAGGTACGATGCGAGGCCGACCGCCCGGCCGGTCTGCCCGTCGACGATCGCTTGGAACAGCGGGTCGGCGCCGGCCGCCATCGCCGCCAGCTCGGCCTGGTAGGCGCCTTCCGTCTCCGGCAGGGTGCCGCCGAGATAGGTCCAGCTCCGCCGGTCGGGGGCTGCCGAGAAGGCGGAAAACAGGTCGGCCGCATGGCGCTCCGCATCCAGTGGCTCGACACGGCAGGTGCGTCCCTGCATCGCCATGCGCGGCGGAAGCGGGCGCGGGCGCCAATCCGGCAGGGCCGGCCCGATCGCCTGGCCGAAGTCGTTCTCGCGCGCGCTCATCGTCCGCTCCGTGCCTGCACCAGGGCCGCCATCTCTTCAGCCATGCCGTCCCCGTCGCCCGCGGCGCGAAAGCCTGCGACCACGCCATCGCGGTCGGCCGCCGGCCGGTTCTGGCTGACCTTCCACTTGCCCACGATCTGCGCCACGGGAATCTCGATCCCGACGATGCCCTTGAGCTGCGCGTCGGTGAAGGCCCGCGGTGCGTCGTCGACCGCCCAGGGTTCGGGCCGTCCCGCCTCGCGCAGGTCCGTGAGGTCGGCGATCTGGCGCCGGAGCCAGGCCGCATCCTCGATCACCCGCGGTCGCCCCCGAGCGTGGACCGTGGCGTAGTTCCAGGTCGGCACCACCTTCCCGGTCTCGCGCTTGGTCGCGTACCAGGACGGGGTGACGTAGCCCTGCGGACCCTGGAACACCACGAGGCATTCCGCGACCTGCGCCAGCTCGCGCCAGTGCGGGTTGGCCCGCGCCAGGTGCGCGCGCAGCGTCCCCCGCTCGGAGGCCTGCCCGTCGATCAGGAACGGGATCGGGTTCGCCATCGGGCCCCCCGGCCCGGCGGTGACCAGGAGCCCGAGGGGGTGGGCGCGGATCAGGGCGTGCTGCGCCCCGAGGTCGTCCTCCCTGAAATGCGGCGGCTGGTACATCGCGGCGCTCCCGACCGGTGGAGGCCTGGGCTTGACCGATCGCCGGTCCAGGCAAAAGATCCGGTTTCACGCAAACGACTGGACCACTTCGTGCCCGAAGCCCACGGTGCTAGGCCCGTCGAGACCCACCCACGCGGAGAGGGCGGCCTGCCCCTCGTCCTCGATCTCGCCCACGGGGCGGCGACGCCCCTGCACGTGCGGATCGGCGACGCGCTGCGCCGCGCGATCCTGGAGCGTCGCATCGCCCGCGGCGCCCGCCTCCCCGGCTCGCGGGCGTTGGCCGAGGACCTCGGCTGCGCCCGCGGCACGGTGCTGACCGCCTTGGAGCAACTGGTCGCCGAAGGCTATCTCACGGCGCATCGGGGCTCCGGCACCCGCGTGGCCGCCACCCTGCCCGACGACACGCTGGCCGTCGCGAAAGCCCCCGACGCCGCGCCTACAGCTTCGGCGCCCTCTCCGCCTCCGCTGGCCCTGTCGCGACGCGGGACGGCCCTGATGGCGTCGTCGGCGCGGGTTTGGTTCTCGGCGCCGGTGGCGCCGGACGCCTTCGCCCTCGGGCGCCCGGCCGCCGACGCGTTCCCGTATGCGATCTTCGGGCGCCTGCTCCAGACTGAGTGGCGCGACGGCGCCCCGCCGCCTCATCCCCTCGGCGATCCGCGGCTGCGCGCCGCCACCGCCGCCTACCTCGCCGCCACCCGCGGCGTCGCCTGCACGGCCGACGCGGTGATCGTCACCGCCGGCATCCGCCAGAGCTTGCGGCTGCTGGCGCAACTGCTGCTCGATCCGGGCGAGACGGCGCTGGTCGAAGATCCGGGGTTTCCCGGCATCGCCCTGGCGCTGGCGGAAGCGGGCCTGCGCCCCGTGCCCGTGCCGGTCGGACCCGGCGGCCTCGCGATCGACCGGGCGGGGGCCGCCCTGGGCGCGCGCCTCGCCGTGGTGACGCCGGCGCATCACTATCCGCTGGGCCACGCCATGAGCCTGGAGAACCGGCTGGCGCTGCTCGCCTGGGCCGAGGCGGCGAACGCCTGGATCGTCGAGGACGATTACGGCGGCGAGTACCGCTATGCCGGCCGGCCGCCGCCGCCGCTGCGCGCCCTCGACCGGACCGGACGGGTGATCTACGCCGGCAGCTTCTCCAAGGTGCTGCTGCCGGCGCTGCAGCTGAGCTACCTCGTGCTGCCGCAGGGGCTCGCCGGACCGGTCCAGCGGGCGCTGGCGGAGACCGGCCCGGCGCCCTCCGGCCTCGGCCAGGGGGCGCTCGCCCGCTTCATCGACGAGGGCCATCTCGGCCGCCACCTGCGCCGCACGCGAAAGCTCCATGCCGGGCGGCAGGCCGCCCTGCTGGCGGCCGCCCGCGACCGGGCCGCCGGCCTGCTCGACGTCGCGCCGCTGGAGGGCGGGATGCACCTCGTCGCCCGCCCGGGGCCGGACTGGCCGTCCCGCCTCGGCGACGTCGCGGCCGTGGCCGCCCTGGCGCAGGCCGGCATCGCGGCCGTGGCGCTCTCGGCCTACCATGCCGACCCGGGCAACGCCGCCCCGGGCCTCCTCCTCGGCTACGCCGCCGTGCCCGAGCGCGCCATCGCGCCGGCGGTGACGCGCATGGCGACGACCTTGCGGGCCGCCGGCGGGGGCTGATGCGCGGGTTCCACAAGGCCGAGGCTCAGAGCACGATCCTGTAAACCGGGGATCGGGCTTCCCGGCCGGCGACGGCTTCAGCCGATTGAAGTGACGGATGTGGTCTGCCGGCTCAGGCCGCCGCCTCGGCTCTCACCGGCTGCGGCCCGGCGCGGTAGGCGGCGGACGCCTCCTCCGTGCGCCAGCAGGCGGCCAGATGCCCGCCGCCGACTTCGACCGAGGGCGGGGTCTCGCGGCACTTGTCGATCGCGAGGAAGCAGCGCGGGGCGAACGGGCAGCCGGCGGGGCGGTTGGCGAGGTCCGGCGGGCTCCCCGGGATCGTCTGCAGCCGTGCGCGCTTCCCGTCGACTTCCTTGGCCAGCGCCCCCTCGGCGCGGCTGCGCAGCAGGCCGATCGTGTAGGGGTGGTGGGGATCGAGCACCACTTGGTGCGCGGTGCCGGTCTCGACGATGCGGCCGGCATACATCACCGAGATCCGGTCGGCGACCTCGACCGCCGCGCCGAGATCGTGGGTCACCAGGATGATCGACAGGCCGAGGTCGCGCTGCAATTCGCGCAGCAGCAGCAGGATCTGGATCTGCACCGTGGCGTCGAGCGCCGTGGTCGGCTCGTCGGCGAGCAGCACCTGCGGCCGGCAGGCGAGCGCGAGCGCGATCATCGCGCGCTGGCGCATGCCGCCCGACATCTCGTGCGGGTAGGCGTCGAGGCGCCGTTCCGGGCTCGGGATGCGGACGCGCTCGAACAGCGCGAGCGCCCGCTGCCGGGCGCCGGCCGCGTCGATCTTCTCGTGCCGGCGGATCGCCTCCGTGATCTGGCGGCCGACGGTGTAGACCGGATCGAAGGCGAGCAGCGGCTCTTGGAAGATCATCGCGGCGACGTGCCCGCGGAAATCCGCCAGCTCGCGCTTCGACAGGGCGAGCACGTCGCGGCCCGCCACCGCGATCTTGCCGCGGGTGCGGCTGCGGCCTTCCGGGAAGAGGCGCAGGATCGCGCGCAGCGTCACGCTCTTGCCCGAGCCCGATTCGCCGATCAGCGCCATGGCCTGGCCGCGCTCGAGCCGGAGGTCGACGCCGTCGACCACCTCGACCTTGCCGAAGCCGACCTTGAGGTCGACGAGCTCGACGGCGGGGGCGTTCGGATTCGCGTTCATGGGTCCGCTCATGCCGCCACCTGCTCGGCGGCGGGCGCGAGGGAATGGCCCGAGCCCGGCTGACGCGCGAGGCAGGCGGCCTGGTGCAGCGGCGCGATCGGGGCGAGCGGCGGCGTCGCCTGGGAGCAGACCGGCTCGGCGAGGCGGCAGCGCGGATGGAAGCGGCAGCCGTCGGGCGGGTCGATCGGGTTCGGCGGGTCGCCGGTGAGCAGGGCGGCCTGCGTACGGTTGTCGGGATCGAGCGACGGCATCGAGGCGAGCAGCGCCTGGGTGTAGGGGTGGGCGGGCTCGGCCAGCACCGTGTCCGAGGGGCCGAGCTCGGCGACGCGCCCGAGATACATCACCATCACCCGGTCGCAGATGAAGCGCACCACGTTGAGGTCGTGGCTGATGAACAGGTAGGTCAGCCCGAACTCCGCCTTGAGGTCGAGGAGCAGGTTGAGCACCTGCGCCTCCACAGACTTGTCGAGGGCCGAGACCGCCTCGTCGAGGAGGATCAAACGCGGCTCGAGCGCCAGGGCGCGGGCGATGTTGACCCGCTGGCGCTGGCCGCCGGACAGCTCGTGCGGGTAGCGCCCGGCGAAGCGTTTCGGCTCCAGGCCGACGCGGGCGAGGAGCCCGCGGGCGCGCTCGATCGCCTCGCGGCTGCCGACCCCGTTGACCGTCGGCCCGAAGGCGATCGAGGCCTCCACCGTCATCCGCGGGTTGAGCGAGGCGTAGCTGTCCTGGAACACCATCTGCACCTGGCGGCGATAGGTCCGCCACGGCATCGCGCGGGAGCCCACCGCCTCGCCGTCGAACAGCATCTCGCCCTGATCGCGCTCGATCAGCCCCATCAGGAGCTTGGCCGTCGTCGACTTGCCGCAGCCGGATTCGCCGACGATCCCGAGGGTCTCGCCCTTCAAGGCCTGGAAGTCGACGCCGTCGACGGCGCGCACGACCGACTTCTTGCCCCCGACGCCCTTGCGCACGGGGAAGTGCTTGACGAGGCCCGAGACCGACAGGAGCGGCTGGGCCGGGCCGCCGCGGTCGCGCAGGGCCGCGATCGCGAGGTCGGCGGGCTGGACGATGACGCTCATGTCGGCTGCCCTTGATGACGCGGCCAAGGCGACCCGCCGTATGGGCGGTGCTGCTCCCTCTCCCGGGG
>NZ_VRUW01000260.1:0-258 GCF_008039475.1 Methylobacterium sp. WL12
ACACCCGGGTCAGCGCGCGCCAGCGGGTCAGCATATAGCGGAACGCCTTGGCCAGATCCGAGGGGCCGGAGAGCTGCGGCAGGATCGTCTCGGCCCAGGTTCTCAAGGCATCGGCCAGCGGGCGGGATCGATCCTGTCGCCGTCGCTGTCGCTCATCGGGCGGCTGGCCGGCGATCTCGCGTTCGATGGCGTAGAGGGCGCCGATGCGCTCCAGCGCCTCCCCGGCGATGGCCGAGCCGGTCTTGGCGTGCACGTCGA
>NZ_VRUW01000261.1:0-255 GCF_008039475.1 Methylobacterium sp. WL12
AGCGCGCGCGCCAGCGGGTCAGCATATAGCGGAACGCCTTGGCCAGATCCGAGGGGCCGGAGAGCTGCGGCAGGATCGTCTCGGCCCAGGTTCTCAAGGCATCGGCCAGCGGGCGGGACCGGTCCTGGCGCCGTCGCTGTCGCTCATCGGGCGGCTGGCCGGCGATCTCGCGTTCGATGGCGTAGAGGGCGCCGATGCGCTCCAGCGCCTCCCCGGCGATGGCCGAGCCGGTCTTGGCGTGCACGTCGAAGAACT
>NZ_VRUW01000262.1:0-255 GCF_008039475.1 Methylobacterium sp. WL12
CCCCCCCCCCCCCCCCCCCCCCCCCCCCCCCCCCCCCCCCCCCCCCCCCCCCCCCCCCCCCCCCCCCCCCCCCCCCCCCCCCCCCCCCCCCCCCCCCCCCCCCCCCCCCCCCCCCCCCCCCCCCCCCCCCCCCCCCCCCCCCCCCCCCCCCCCCCCCCCCCCCCCCCCCCCCCCCCCCCCCCCCCCCCCCCCCCCCCCCCCCCCCCCCCCCCCCCCCCCCCCCCCCCCCCCCCCCCCCCCCCCCCCCCCCCCCCC
>NZ_VRUW01000263.1:0-254 GCF_008039475.1 Methylobacterium sp. WL12
GACTACCGCGCTGCTCGATCGCCTCACCCACCACTGCCACATCCTAGAGACCGGAAACGACAGCTTCCGCTTCAGGGCAAGTGCCGCAGCCGGAAAGCCGAAAAGGAGCCGCACCGTGAGTTGACCATGATCGGCCCCCACGAGGTGGTCCAAGGGTAAAGTTAGTGCACGGTGGGCCGCTCCGCCACGGGTAGCTTGGCCGGCGGAGCTGGTCTGGCAAGCGCAGCCGGCCAAGCGGAGAAGGCTGGCATGAA
>NZ_VRUW01000264.1:0-254 GCF_008039475.1 Methylobacterium sp. WL12
CGGCGATCTGGAGCTTGAAGCGGCCCTGGTCGCTCCAGAACCACGGCAGCGCCGCGTAGGCCGCGGGCCGCCCCGTGAGGCGGGCGGCGAGGCACCGGCCCTGGTCGATCGCGTTCTGCACCGATTCTCAAGCCATCGCGAAAAGCTTGAGGTCGAACGTCGGGTCGGCGGCCTGAGCCGGTGTCGGCGTGCGGCCGGCGCCGAGGATGCGGCGGGCGATCATGTGGTCGCCGGCGCGGTTGATCGACTCGACT
>NZ_VRUW01000265.1:0-253 GCF_008039475.1 Methylobacterium sp. WL12
CGCCAAGCTGAAGCAGCGGGCCAAGACCGACTTCAGGGGTCGGCACTTCGAAGCGACCCTGATCGTACAGGCTGTCTCCTGGTACCTGCGCTACCCACTCAGCTACCGCGATATCGAGGAGCTGTTCGTAAGCGCTCGGTGACGGCTGCCTTGTGCGGATAGGGTCTGGGTCTGGATACAGGGGATGGCGCGGGATGGCGCTGTATCGGCCCTGTGTCTGGACCTATGACGAACGCTCCTCACATCGTGGTTG
>NZ_VRUW01000266.1:0-250 GCF_008039475.1 Methylobacterium sp. WL12
CGCGCAGGGCCATGATCTCGTCGGTCATCGGGGGTCTCTCGGGTTCGGGGTTGGTCGTCGCAACCCGACCCTACCCGGCAACCGCCGATGACCACCCCTCAGCTACACCACCGCCTGGGACACGACCGAGAATGCTCGGCTTCGAAAGGCAATCGCCGATCTCACCCTCGACAAGCTGATCCTGCAGGAGGCGTCCCGGGGAAACTTCTGAGCCCCGCGCGCCGACGCGCCTGTGTCGAGCACATCATGC
>NZ_VRUW01000267.1:0-237 GCF_008039475.1 Methylobacterium sp. WL12
TCTCGCGCCGCACGGTGCTGGAGGAGAGTCGCGCCGAGCAGCGCTCCGAGCTCGTGGCCAACCTCGAAGAGGGTCAGGTCATCGACGGCGTCGTCAAGAACATCACCGAGTACGGCGCCTTCGTGGAGCTGGAGCCGGGGATCGAGGGCCTGATCCACGTCTCCGAGATGAGCTGGACCAAGAAGAACGTCCACCCCGGCAAGATCGTCTCCACCTCGCAGGAAGTGGAAGTGCAGA
>NZ_VRUW01000268.1:0-236 GCF_008039475.1 Methylobacterium sp. WL12
GGCATGTGACACCGTCGGTTCGCTCCCAGGAGCCACGGTGACACAGTGTCAACGCGTGGGTTGGGAGCGAAAGCTAAAAACCGTTTATCGACAGTGCTTTAAAGGTAGCTGGCGGAGGGAGCGGGATGAGCCGACGCTCATCATTTTCCCTACGCCGTCAGCGCTCTCGATCCCAGGGCTGACGGGTAACACCGTGGGTCTGCCCGTCAAGCGGCGCTGGCCCTGCCACGCGGGCG
>NZ_VRUW01000269.1:0-236 GCF_008039475.1 Methylobacterium sp. WL12
ACCGGGCGGCTCTGGGTCTATGTGCGCGATGAGCGGCCCCATGGCGGCGTACGTCCGCCGGCCGCCGTGTTCCTGGCCTCCCCCGACCGCAGGGGCGAGCGGCCGCTGACGCATCTGGCCGGGTTCCAGGGCGTGCTGCACGCCGACGGCTATGCCGGCTTCAATCGCCTCTACGAGGGCGGGCGCACCGGCGGTGCCCTGATCGAGGCGGCGTGCTGGGCCCACACCCGGCGCAA
>NZ_VRUW01000026.1:0-58190 GCF_008039475.1 Methylobacterium sp. WL12
GACTACCGCGCTGCTCGATCGCCTCACCCACCACTGCCACATCCTAGAGACCGGAAACGACAGCTTCCGCTTCAGGGCAAGTGCCGCAGCCGGAAAGCCGAAAAGGAGCCGCACCGTGAGTTGACCAGACCCACCCAATGATAAACATCAACCCCTGAACCTGGGTCACTTCTCAACGAAAACGCCGGGTCAACTCTCAGCGGAAATCAACACTTCGGGATCAGCCGCCACGCGATGCCGCCGCGCAGCACGTAAAAGATGGCGTTCAGGACCTCCCGCGTCGTCCAGACTGGTGGGCGGCCACATGGCGCCGGCTCCGGCATCAGAGGTGCAATCACTGCCCACTCGGCATCTGTCAGGTCGGTTTCATAGCGCAGGCCCGCACGGCTATGCTGCCGCCGGGTGGTCGGGGTCCACATGGCAGATCCAGGTCAGGTTTCAGCACCCTCTTGGAATCACTGCCGTCCCGGCCACTCAACCCTGCCTCAGCCCCTTATCGGACGGGCTCTTAGAAGAGCTCTATGCTCGATGCCTTGTTCTCGCCGGCCGCGGCCCGCAACGCCGCCTTTATCGCTGAAGTCCTCATGCGCGTTCTCCCGCCCAGCGGCCTCGTCCTTGAGATCGCGAGCGGCTCGGGCGAGCACGCCGTCCATTTCGCTCGTGCGCTGCCCGCGCTCGTTTGGCAGCCCAGCGATCCCGATGAAGCGGCCCGTCGCAGCATCGTCGCCCATGCTCACGCCGCAGGGCTGGCGAACAGCCGGTCGCCGCTGGCGATCGACGCGATCCGTCAGCGGTGGCCGGTGACGCGGGTGCACGCGGTCGTCGCGATCAACATGATCCACATTGCACCCTGGGGCGCGACCATCGGGCTGATGGCTGGTGCGGAAGCGACGCTCGCGGAGGGTGGTGTGCTCTACCTGTACGGTCCTTTTCGGGAGGGTGGCGCGCACACCGCTCCGAGCAACGCCGCGTTCGACGACAGCCTGCGCGCCAGGAATGCCTCCTGGGGGATCCGCGATATCGAGGCGGTCGTAGCAGCCGCCCGAGCGCACGATTTGCATCTGACCGAGCGCGTCGCGATGCCGGCCAACAACCTTAGTCTGATCTTTCACCGAGGGCGCCGAGGCTCTGCCGTCGACAGGGAGGTCACGCTTTGACCACCTCGTGCCCAACCAGCGCGGTCATCGTCGGTGCGTCTGGCAGCATAGGCGGGGCCTTGATCCGCGCGCTCGCCGAGGCTGCAGCCTACGCGCCGATCTTCGCGCTCTCCCGCTCGGAATCGTCAGTCCCGCAGGGCGTCCGAACTCTCCCGGTCGACCTGACAGACGAGGCGACAGTTGCGGCGGCGGCGGCCAGGGTCGGCGAAGCCGGACCGGTCGGCCTGGTCATCGTCGCCACCGGCCTTCTCCACCGGACAGGCATCTCGCCCGAGAAGACGGTCAGGGCGCTCGATCCCACCGCGATGGCCACTGTCTTCTCAGTCAACACGATCGGCCCTGCGCTCGTCGCCAAGCATTTCGTGCCCCTGCTGGCGCAAAGGGAGCGATGCGTGTTCGCGGCCTTGTCGGCGCGGGTCGGGTCGATCGGCGACAATCGACTAGGCGGCTGGTACGCCTATCGCGCCTCGAAGTCGGCGCTGAACCAGATTCTGCGAACGCTCGCGATCGAGGTTGCCCGCAGCCGACCGGAGGCGATCGTCGTGGGCTTACATCCTGGCACGGTGGCCTCCGGTCTGTCGCGGCCCTTTCGGCCGGACTCGACGGCCGACGGCGTCTTCTCACCCAAGGAGAGTGCGGCGCATCTCCTGCGCGTGCTGAATGGCCTCAGTGCGGACGACACCGGCGGCGTCTTCGCCTGGGACGGCTCGCTGATCCCCGCCTAAGCGCGGCCCCGGCTCAAATGGATGGACAGTTTGGCGAATCCGACGTCGGCGGCAGTAGCATCGAGGCGCTCCGGGTCGCGTTCTCTTCAACCGGAGTACTGGCGGCGTTACGCGAGGGTTCACCCTTGCATGCCTGCTACGGCATTACCCCTGCAGCGGTCAGTCGGCCTGCCAGCCTTGGATAGATCCGCAGCGCGTTGCGCGCGAAGATCTTAGCGCGGTCGGCGTCTGAGATCGCGGCGGCCTCAACGTAACGCTTGGTGTCGTCGAAGGCGTAGCCGGTCTCGGGATCGATCCCGTTGACGGCGCCGACCATCTCGGAGGCGAACAGCACGTTGTCGGTCGGGACGACCTTCAGAAGCAGGTCGATCCCGGGCTGATGGTAGACGCAGGTGTCGAAGAAGACGTTGCGCATCAGCTCCGAGATCGGAGGCCGCTTCAGGTCCTGCGCGAGTCCACGGTAGCGGCCCCAGTGATACGGCACCGCGCCGCCGCCATGGGGAATGATCAGCCGCAGGGTCGGAAAGTCCTTGAACAGGTCCGATGTCACGAACTGCATGAAGGCGGTGGTATCGCCGTTCATGTAGTGGGCGCCGGTCGCATGGAAGTTGGGGTTGGCCGAGGCGCTGACATGGACCATACCCGGCACGTCGAGCTCGACCATTTTCTCCCAAAGCGGATACCAGAACCGGTCGGACAGCGGCGGATCCGTCCAATAGCCTCCCGACGGGTCCGGGTTGACGTTGCAGCCGACGAAGCCGAGTTCACGCACGCAGCGCTCGAGTTCGGCCGTGCAATTCTTCGGTGAGACGCCCGGCGACTGAGGCAGCTGGCACACGCCAACGAAGTTGCGCGGCATCAGCGTCGCCACGCGGTGGATCATGTCGTTGGACACAATCGACCAGTCGCGGCTGGTGCGGGCGTTGCCGATGTGATGGCCCATGCCGCCGGCCCGCGGCGAGAACAGCGCCAGCGAGATGCCGCGCGCGGTCTGGAGCTTGACCTGCCGGTCGGCCACGCTCGCTCGCACCTCGTCGTCGCTCACGGTCAGGGATGAGGGTGCAGGCGATTGCGCAGGGTCGTTGATGGCGTCGATCTGGCGCTTGCGCCAGGTCAGCATCGCAGGCGGCTCGGTCGTGTAGTGCCCGTGACAATCGATCACGAGGCCTGAGTAGGGTGCACGCTCGACGACGCCCTGAGCCACGGCAGAGCCGGACTGCGCGGCCAGGGCAGCGACGCTGCCGCCAGCGAGCCCGCGCAGGAAGCCGCGGCGCGGGAGGCAGCAGGAACACGCAGCCGGCGTATTCGGATCCGAGTCGGCGGTCATCATGGCGTGGTCATCACGGTGCGACCGTTCGCTTGCGCAGAATCATGTCGCCCCGGAACAGGAACTTCTGCGCGCGCTTGCCGGTGTCGACCTCGGTGGTGAACACGTTGCCCTTGGAGTCCACGGCAAGGTTGTGGACCCAGTGGAAGTCGCCTGCCTGCCGGCCATTGCGCCCGAAGCGACCGAGCACCTCGCCGGTGTCGCGACTGAGCGTCCGGACTTCGTTGTTCGCCCCGTCGGCGTTGATGAGGTAGGTCTCGCGCTCGTCCGGCCAGAGCGCGAGCTCCCACACCGCGCCGTTGGCCCGCGTGCCGCGCTCGACGAACATCTCCTTCACGAAGCTGCCGTCCTTGTGGAAGACCTGGATGCGGTTGTTGGTGCGGTCACAGACATAGACCAGCCCGTCACGGGCGATCTGAACGCAGTGGACTGGATTGCGGAACTGCGCTGCCGGCGCAGCCGCGGGATCGTAGGGACCGAGCTTCTCGTCCGTCGGCGGCTTGCCGTAGGCACCCCACATCCGCTTGAACGCGCCCGTCTCGGCGTCAAACACGATGACGCGATGGTTGTAGTACCCGTCCGCGACGTAAAGCTCGTTGGTCTCGGGATCGACCTGCATTGCGGCAGGCTTGCCGAGGCGCGAGACGTCCTGGCTGTCCGTCTGCGCGCCCGATTTGCCGATCTGCAGGACGAACCGGCCGTCCTGGGTGAACTTCAGGATCTGGCCGTCGGTGTCGCCGTTCCCTGCTAGCCAGACGAAGCCCTTGTGGTCGATGTGGATGCCATGCTCATTCGTGGGCCATTCGTAGCCCTGGCCTGGGCCGCCCCAGGACTTCAGCAGCGTGCCGGCCTGGTCGAAGACAAGGACGGGCGGTGCCGGCTTGCAGCACCGGGTCCGCGGCGGATCGAGGCTTGCGGCCTTCTCGTCGTCAGTGAGCGTCCGTGGCCGCTGCACGACCCAGACGTTGTCCTGCGCATCTACGGCGACGCCGGCGGCCTGCCCCATGATCCAGTCGTTCGGCAGGCGTTTGGGCCAAGCCGGATCGACCTCGAAGCGTAGTGGCTCCTCTGCATGGACCGGTAGGGCGAAAACGATCGCGACCACGGCCGCAAGGCGTCGCAGCATGCAGGTTCCTCCAGCGATCTTATATCTGGCGTGATCGCTTTGTCTGGTGCCATTGAGGGCCATCGGACGGCGTTCGTCCAGCGACCAGGCTTTAACTTCGGGCCGCATTGTTTTTCGCGGCGCGATCCCGCCAGCCACTTCGCAGCCGTCTCGATGCCGGCGGCCGTACGGATCGCGTCGGGGCTCAGAGAACCTACGGGATCGTGGCGGGGGCGCCCGTCCCGCTTGGCCGAGAAATCGTCTCCGGCGATTTGTGCGGGTCGATCGCGGAGCGGCCAGTGACGTCGAGAGCATCGGCGCAAACGCCGCGACGGCGGTGTACGGATCGCAGCTGATCTCGCGCTACCTTGCGGACAGACCGGTTCGAAAGGCGGCTCTCCCCGCTTCGGCTTGGCCCTGGATGCAGCAACTCGGCAACGGTCGTACGGTGATCACTTCGGAGCCGCGCCGGCCTCTCGGAGATATGCGGCGGTCGCCGGATGGAGCCACCCTGCCGGCACGTTCGAGACCAGGTTTCGCGGATCGCTCTCGCGGCCCTGCAGATAGTTTTGAGCCAAGGTCTCCCGCCCGCGGTCGATCGCCCGCACGAGCCTGGCAACGGCAATGTCATCCAGGCCTGGTCGGGCAAGGATGAAGCTCCAGGAGCCGACGGTCTCGATCTCGGCATCCTGCCCACGGAAGGAGCCAGCCGGGACCGTCAGGGGACGCATCGAGGCGCGAAGGGCCAGGATTTGCGGGATCGCCTCAGGCGCCGGGCCGAAGAAGCGGGCGCCTCCGGGGGCCTCCGCCAAAGTTTTGAAGCCCGGCCAGCCAAGGCTCGCCCCCCAGAGCGCAGCGGCGCGACCATCGAGAACCTGAGTGGCGCCGTCGGCGGCATCGTCGAGGAGGATCGGCGTGATGTCGCGCGCAGGATCGATGCCGGAACCCTGAAGCACGATCCGCCCCATGATCGTGAACCCCGAGCCGCGCGTACCGAGGGCCACCGCACGACCGCGCAGATCGTGGACACTTCGGACCGGACTGGCGGCTGGAACGACGAACATGCCGGGCGAGGCGTCGATGGGGGCCACGACCGATAAACGATCGCCGTCGTCGCTCTGTGCAGCCAGTGCTTCGTAGGCGTACTCACCTTGCACGAGGGCGAGGTCGAGCTTGCCCGCTTTGAGCAAAGTGAGGTTCTCCGTCGAGCCCTTCGTGATCTTCGCATCGACAGCCAAACCCGGATCGACAGCGTGGACGGCGGCAATCAGCGCTCGGCCAAAGGCCGGAAATGAACCACCCGGCGTTGCCGTCCCCAAAGTCAGATGGAGCCCGGACTCGGTCTGCTGCGCCAGCGCGCGTGGGATCGTGGCGAGGCTTGCCATGCCGAATAGCACTGCGCGCCGCTGCATCATGGCCCCCCCGCACATGGGCTCGTCGTGATGGACCAGGCGCGCGGACCGAGCGGCACGCCTCGACAAACCCGATGACATCCCGTCAGATCGACGAACAAAGCCTATCGCGGGATCCAAGGTCGTACGCCAGCAAAAGCGACCTGCAATGTCCCGTGATCGATCCGGGAGGATAATGCGATGCGATGGAATGCGTTGCTGCCGGCCTTGGCCGTTACCACGAGCTTGTCCTGCGTTGACGATGCAGCCGCAAGACCGCTCGCCTTCACCGGGGTCCGGCTGATCGACGGTCAATCGTCTAAACCGATCGAAGACGCGGTGCTGATCGTCGACGGCGAGCGCATTGTCGCTGCGGGTTCACGCACGACCGTCGTTGTGCCGTCCGATGCCGAAATCCGGGACCTGCATGGGCGCACGATCATGCCGGGGTTGATCTCCGACCACTCGCATGTCGGCATCGTGAACGGCATCGACGTGGGCGCCCAGAACTACACGCGTGAGAACATCCTCGCTCAACTCAAAGCCTACACAGCTCGGGGCGTCACCACGGTTATGGCCCTTGGGCTCAATGGGGCGATCATGCCTGAGATCCGTGCTGAGGCGCATGCCGGACGCATTCCCGGCGCCGACCTGTTCGGCGTCGATCGGGGCATCGGCGTTCCGGATGGGGGACCGCCGCAAGCGATGATCCGTGTGAGCTCGGACCAGCTCTTTCGCCCAGCGAGCGCCGAAGAGGGCCGCGACGCGGTCCGCGCGATGAAGGAGCGTGGCACCGACATGGTAAAGCTCTGGGTTGACGACTTCGGCGGCTCCGTGCCGGCCAAGATGCAGCCGGCCGTCTACGCGGCTGTGATCGACGAGGCCCATCGCCTAGGCTTGCTGGTCGCCGCGCATGTCCACGACCTCGAAGACGCGCGTGCCGTCGTCCGGGTCGGGGCCGACGTGTTGGCGCACGGCGTCCGCGACAAGCCGGTCGATCCGGACTTCGTTACGCTGCTTGAGGCTCGCCACACCTGGTACATCGCGACACTCGCCCTCGACGAAGCGACGTTCGCCTACGCCGATGCGCCGCCCTGGGCACAGACGCCCTTTGTCAGGACGGCACTCTCGCACGACCTCAAGGCTCGGTTCGACGACCCCGTTTAGCAACGTGACACGCGTTCGAGCACCAAGGCGCAGGGCGCCCGCGACTCCCTGGCCATGAACCTTGCCAATCTGAGAGTTTTGAAGGACGCTGGTGTCCGGATCGGATTCGGGACCGACAGCGGCGCGGCGCCCGAGCGGGTCCCGGGCGTGGCGGAACACCGCGAGTTGATGTTGATGGTGCAGGCCGGGTTCACGCCCATGGAAGCGTTGAACATAGCAACGTCGCAGGCTGCCGACCTTCTCGGCCTCCGCGATCGCGGCCAGCTGGAAGCCGGACGCCGTGCCGACTTCATCATCCTTTCCGCGGACCCGTCCGAGGACATTGCGAATAGCACCCGGATCATCGAGGTCTGGCAGCGCGGACGACTGCAAGAGCCAGTCTCATCGGCTTCGCCATGATCCGCCTCTGCTGTAAAGCAGCTTCGTATTGTTAGCTAATTGTGCGAAGCGCCGGAATTTTGATTGGTTACCTCGGCAATCGTGCTCAGGTTTTTCCAACACCTGAGATGCACCATGATCGGAATTCTGACGCCTGCCCGAAGCAGACATTCTGCTGCCGACCCAACATTGTCGTTCAGACTGCTGCCAGCGCTGCCCGTGAACGGACATAAGGCTGGCGTTCGATAAGCAGCATAATAAGATTTTCTATAATAACTTTAAATTCAGTTAGATAACATTGCCAGCGCCGTCTATTGGTATTGCGGTTTTAGGAGCGAGCGGTTGATCGTCCACATAATAGAAATAACTCAGGAATTAGATTTGCGCACGCCACTTCGCGGGAGCAAGAGCAGCCCAGCAGCGGGTCAACGCGATAGACGAGTCGAGCGGCATGGGCTTGCCGAAGAGATAGCCTTGGCCGAGTGCGCAGCCCATCTCGGTCAGCAGATCCGCTTCTTCTATCTGCTCGATCCCTTCTGCGACAACGGGGATCTCTAAATCGTCGGCTAAGCGCAGGATGGTCTGAACGATACGACGACTGGTGCGATCAGTCAGGAGGGTGCGCACGAAGGCTCGGTCGATCTTGAGGGTCGTGATCGGAAGCGTGCTCAGATAGCTCAAGCTGGAGTACCCTGTCCCGAAATCATCGATGGCGACCCCAAGGCCTGCCAGCCGGCATTCCGCCAAAGCTGCCGCTGCGCGTTCTGGATCCCGCATCAGCATGCTTTCTGTGACTTCGATCTTGAGCCGATCGGGTTCGATTCCGGTCCGGGCGATGAGATCAGCAATCAGTTGAGGAAACGAGGCGGCTGCCAGATCGTGACCGGACACGTTCACGCTCATGAACAGTTGGTTTTCGATCCAAGACACGTTCCGCATCGCGGCCAGCATGAACTCCGGTAGCACGCGCCCGGCTTCTGCGAGGGCGAAGGCGGTGAGCTCGCTGATCAATCCGGACGCTTCCGCAACCGGGATAAATTCGACCGGTGGCACCATTCCACGGTGTGGATGACGCCAGCGCATCAATGCCTCGAACCCCGCCAGCCGTCGGGAGGAGAGACGAACGATCGGCTGATAGTGCATTTCGAATTGACCAGCTCTCACGCCATCGCGGATCTCACGCTCGAGGACGAGTGTGTTCAGCGCGGAAGTGAACGCGTCGTTCGCGGTGGGTCCGCTCGGCGAATGCAACTTGGCTTCGGCAGGTGGGGGCGCTGAGCCCTTCATATGTTCGAGCAAGGCAACGGTTTCGCGGTATCGATCCAGCACGACACCAAGGCACATGCAGAGGATCGGATCGGTCTCGGCGATGCGGTGTGCGAGCTGCTGCTCTGTAATCGCGACCAGGGCGCTGTCTTCTAACGCGCGCACGGAAGCCGAACGTGGACGCTTGTCCAGAATGGCCATCTCGCCGACGATCTCGCCCGGGCCACGTTGAGCCAAGACAAGATCACCATCCGGCCGCTCAAGGAAGACCTCAAGCCGGCCACTGATGATGAGGTAAGCCGCATCCCCGGGCTGGCCGGCTGCGAACAGGAGCGATCCTGCCGGCACCAGCCTGCGGTCGAGTGTCGTGTACAGCGCGTTCACCACCGGGCACCCCGCACGGCCGTTTCTACCGTCTAAGATCCTGTAGCGGACAAATGATTAAGCCAAGCAAAAGAACTGATGCCTTCTTCAGTGTCGATCCGCGTTCTTAATAGCTTGTCAGCGTCGGCTTGCGATGGTCTCCGGAAGCCGGATGGGGAGACCGCAGGGCGATGTCTAAACCGCTCATCCGCGCGCCGCGAACACTCAAGCGATGGACAACTCCTTGCTTCGTGGGGGCAGGCGCCATCGTGGTGCTCCTTATGCTTGCTTCGGGGCTGCCGGCACCGTTCGCGCGATTGGAAAACTTCGCCGCCGACACAATGCAACGTCTCTCACCGCGCGACCCAAGCGCGGCACCGGTCCTCGTGGTGGATATCGACGAGGAAAGCTTGTCCCGACATGGCCAATGGCCGTGGCCGCGCACCGTCGTCGCCGACGTTGTGACCGCGCTCCAGGATCTCGGTGCCAGCGCCATCGCTTTGGATATGGTCTTTGCGGAGCCCGATCGGACCTCGCCGTCGCGACTCATCCCGGAATGGGCACAGCGTTTCGGCTTCCAAGCCTCGGCGATGCCATCCCCGCTGCCGAACCACGATGCCTTGTTGGCTGAAGCCTTCGCGCGCGGGCGGGTGGTGGCGGGTCTAGCGCCGATCGACGATGTGCGTGTCGGGCTTCCGAAACGCGTCGCGGCCTTCGCGGTGATCGGCTCCGCCAACTTCGAGCAGATCCCGCACTTCAAGGGTGCGGTTGTGAATGTCCCTGTGCTCGACGCGGCGGCGGACGGCCACGGCAGTTTTTCGATCAAGGCCGGCACGGACGAAATCACCCGGCGTTTGCCGATGCTCGCATTCGTCGGCGATCGCTTGGTGCCGTCGCTCGCCCTAGAAGCGTTGCGTGTGCTGCAGGACGAAGACACGTTCAAGGTACGTGCCGAGCGCGTCGGCGAGACGCTGACCGGGTACACGGTCCGTGTCGGCGACATCGACGTCCCGCTCGACGCCGACGGGTCGCTCCGACTGCGCTTCCCCGCTCCACGATCGTCGCGGACCGTTTCGGCTTGGCGACTTCTCGACGCGGATCACCGCGCCGAGTTGCGCAAGGAGGTGAAGGGGGCAGCCGTCTTCGTCGGCACCAGCGCGGTCGGCTTGTCCGACTTGCGGCCGACACCGATGACCCCGTTCGAGCCGGGCGTCGATCTGCACGCCATCGCCCTGGAACAGGCTCTGACCGGCAAGCATCTTGTCCGCCCGGTCTGGGCATCAGGGGCGGAGCGTAGCGCAGCGCTACTCTTTGGGCTCGCAGTCGCGTTTGCTGGCGCTCTCGCGCCTTTCGGCGTAGCAGCCGTGATGGCCGCGTCGACATTCGCGATTCCGAGCCTGGTCGCGTGGGCCGCGTTCACCCGCGCCGACCTGCTTTTCGATCCGACGCTGCCCAGCCTCTCGGTCGCTGTCGGCTTTGCTGGAGCCATCTTGGTCCGCTATGCCGGCACGGAGCGCGCGTCGCGCCGGCTGCGCGCCGCCTTCACGCACTACCTTTCGCCCGACCTCGTGGCCGCGCTCGCGAGCGATCCCGCCCGGCTCAAGCTCGGAGGCGAGTCCCGCGAGATGACGTTCTTGTTCACCGACCTCGAAGGGTTCACTGCGATGACCGAGGCGGCGGGTGCTGAGGCGCTCGTGCAGCTGTTGAACGACTACCTCGACGGGATGTGTTCGATCGCGATGGAGCACGGCGGCACGGTCGATAAGATCGTGGGCGACGCGGTGCACGTCATGTTCAACGCACCTCTCGATCAACCCGATCACCCCGAGCGCGCCGTACGGTGCGCACTCGCGCTCGATGCCTTCGCGGAAGCCTTTAAGCTCCGTCAGCGCGCAGCGGGGATCGCGTTCGGCATCACGCGCATTGGGGTGAACACCGGGATGGCGGTCGTCGGAAATTTCGGCGGGTCGCGGCGCTTCGACTACACCGCTCACGGAGACGCCATCAACACCGCGGCACGGCTCGAGGCGGCCAACAAGACCCTCGGGACACGGATCTGTATCGCGCGCGCCACCGTCGAACGCGTCTCGACACACGTCTTCAGACCCGTCGGAACGCTGTTGCTGAAGGGCAAGTCGGTCGGCGTCGACGTGTTCGAACCCGTCACGCAGCCGACCGGGGCGCTGGCCAACTATCTAGACGCGTTCGGTCGGATGGT
Source organism: Methylobacterium sp. WL12 (assembly GCF_008039475.1). Classification (NCBI taxonomy): domain Bacteria; kingdom Pseudomonadati; phylum Pseudomonadota; class Alphaproteobacteria; order Hyphomicrobiales; family Methylobacteriaceae; genus Methylobacterium; species Methylobacterium sp. WL12. The sequence continues at coordinate 11,098 of NZ_VRUW01000026.1, forward strand.
TGCGGGCGATGCCGGCGCGCTGCAGGATCTGCTCAGCCTGCACGCCGCCGATCCGAACGATCCGATCCTCGCACTGCACGCACGCCGCATCAGAGCCGGCGAGTGCGATGCGCTCATGGCCGCCTGAACACCGGCCCTTCAGCCCAGGACGAGAAGAACCGCGAGTGCGACGTTCGTGACCTGATGCAGGAACTGGTCGAACCCCATAAGCCACCAGAACCGCGGATCGGTCATCGCGAAGCGGGTACGATGCGACGCCACGGCCTTGCCGCGGTCGATCAATCCATGAACGACGAAGTCCACGAGCGCGATCCACCAGAGCGCCGGCTTGAACACCAGCGCGATGCCAAGGGTGGCGAGCGCATGCGAGCCGGCATGAACAACGAGCGGCGCTTGCCAACCCGTAACGCGCTCCTTGCCGCGGGCCATCCACTCGGTCTGCGCCACGAAGTCGATCAGGTAATGCTTGGCAGCCATGACCAGGAGCAGCGTAGTCAGCGGCCCGAGGGGAACGGCCGAATCGAAGGCTGGCATGGACCCCTCCACTGGTCGCGGTCCGGCAGCTTTGCTTAGCCAGCCTCAATAAGTCGCTAACGCGAAGGCGCGACAATAGGCGTCGATATTTCCAGTTTTCGAGCAGGCAGTCTTATTGATGATTGATTAATCCATTTGTTTTATGATGTTTAGGTCTAATTCGGGCCTGATCATATGAGCGAACCTCAGCTACCGCGAGACGAGAAAGCCGAAATCTCCTGGATCGCGGTTATTCGGCTTGCCGACGGTATCGATCGCCCTTGTACTGTCACAGACGTTTCTTACTCTGCAATGAAGATTAGAGTTCAAAACGAACTGGATCTTCCAGATGTGTTCGTCCTGAAAATCGTTGGGCGGAGCCTGATCTTTCAGGTGAGGAAAGTTTGGCGAGGCGAGCATAGCGTTGTTGCCGTCGTCGAGAAGATCGCCAAGCTTCCGCCTCAGCCGGCTGTCTCGACCGAGACCAAGAGCGCGATCCCTGACGCCGATCGCCGAACGCGTCTCGATACGCGCCGCCAGACCGGCTCGTTTTCCTGAACCCTTTGTTACTGCCACCACGCTCGGAGTGTGCTCATGAATCGACTTTGTATCGTCCCCCTGACAATTGCCATGGTGGGGACCGGACTACCGGCACTCGCAGCTCCGGAACCGATCGGCGCGATTGAAAAGGTCCAGGCCGATGCGACCGCAAGCCAGGGCCACGAAACGCGTGCCTTGGCGCCGACCGGCCCATTGCTGTTCAAAGACAAACTGCGCACCGGCCCCGGAGCAAGGCTGGAAGCCAAGCTCGAAGACGGCACCGTGCTAACGCTCGGCGAGAAGGGCCGCATGACGGTCGATGAGTTCGTCTACAAGCCGGGCTATCTCGGCGGGGCGATGAGCGTGAAGGTTGCACAAGGCGCCTTCTTGTTCGTGGGCGGAAAGGTCGAAGGACCGACGGGCGGCAACGTCGTCATAGAGACCCCAGTCGGTACTTTGGGTGTGCGCGGTACCACCGTCTGGGGTGGCCAGATCGACAGGGGTTATGGTGTGTTGGTGCTCGATGGTGAGGTTGAAGTCACCACCAAGCGCGGTAAGGTACTCCTGAAGAAGGGCCAAGGCACGATGATCTACAGCAACAAGGCTCCGATGGAGGCCGGCCCGTGGCCCGAGGATCGCACAACCCGTGCTGTGCAGACGGTCAGCTTTGCCAAGGTGCAGTGATCGGTCGATCTGACCTTAAATTGTGACTTAATATGGTCGGCGTACTGATCTTACGCCGACCAGATCCATCGCTTTATGTTCGGTCAATCCGCTGGCCGTGCACCGTCCGACGTGTAGGGTGCGGGTCGTCGCGCCGGTACCTGGCCTGCCCCCATTTGGTGGCCCAGGTTCGAAGTTAGTGCATCGTCGGTCGTGTGACGATGGCGGGGTGAGCGAGCGGCGCTGATCTGCTCGGTTCCGTTGGCCAGATGACGACCTCCGGTGCAGGCGGGTGGTAGCCGAGCGACGAGTGCGGCCGGATGCTGTTGTAGTGCCTACGCCATTGCTCGATCACGACGCAGGCCTCCTTGAGGGTGTAGAACACCTCGCCGTTGAGGAGTTCATCCCGCAGCTTCGCGTTGAAGCTCTCGCAATAGCCGTTCTCCCACGGACTGCCCGGCTCGATGTAGGCGGTCGTCGATCCCACCGCCGCGATCCAGTCCTGAACGGCTTTGGCGATGAACTCCGGCCCATTGTCCGAGCGGATATGACCCGGCACACCGCGCAGGCTGAACAGATCCGAGAGAACATCGATCACGTCGAGTGCCTTCAGCTTGCGAGATACACGGATTGCCAGACACTCGCGCGTGAACTCGTCGATGACGTTCAGCATCCGGTACTTGCGCCCATTATGCGTGCGGTGCTCGACGAAGTCGTAGGACCAGACGTGGTCCGGTCGCTCCGGTCGCAGTCGTAGGCATGAGCCATCGTTGAGCCAGAGGCGTGCCCGTTTCGGTTGGCGAGCGGGGACCTTAAGGCCTTCCTGTCGCCAGATTCGTTCGACCCGCTTCACGTTCACCGTCCAGCCATCGCGCCGGAGCAAGGCCGTGATCCGACGGTAGCCGTAACGGCCGTACTGGAGGGCCAACGCGATGATCGCAGCCGTCAGGGCGGCTTCGTCCTCGATCAAGACGGCGCATTTGCGCTGTGTCGAACGATGCTGGCCCAGAACACGGCAGGCGAAGCGTTCCGAGACGCCATGCTCGGCAACGACGTAGTCGACACAAGCCCGGCGGCGAGCCGGGCTCAGAAGTTTCCCGAGGCGGCCTCCTTCAGGATCAGCTTCTCCAGGGTCAGGTCGGAGATCGCTCGACGAAGACGCTGGTTCTCAGTCTCCAAGGACTTCAGCCGCTTGACCTGATCACCCTTCAGACCGCCGTACTCGGAACGCCAGCGATAGTACGTGACTTCCGTCACCTCGATGGATCGGATTGCTTCAGCAACCTTGCGTCCTTGCGACACCAAGACATCGACCTGACGCAGCTTGGCGACGATCTCTTCAGCCGTATGCTTCTTCCGTCCCATCACAACATCCTCCACATGGCTTGAAGCCATACCTCAGGGAGGACCACTTTTCGGCTCTTCGCCAAGTTTAGTGGATTGGGTCGGCTGGGGGTGCTGGGAGGTAGCTCCTGGCTGACCCGGGCAAGGATTCTCAGATCAGGGCATGACCCTTCTCTGTTACATCCCCGGTTGTCGCGTTCTCCACGTCACGCGTGCGGAGAGCACTGCCCTTCGCATTACCGCTCAAGCGAAGCGCGATCATGCCCGTTGCCCATGCTGTCGTACGGTCAGCCGGTCAGTGCATAGTCGCTATCACCGGCGTCCCGCCGACCTACCGACGAGTGGTCAAGAGGTGCGCCTGAACCTGACGATCCGGCGCTTCTACTGCCACAATCCGGCTTGCGCGCGTCGGACCTTCGCCGAGCGTCTGCCTCGCCTCCTCGACCGCTACGCTCAGAGGACCCGCCGGCTGGCCGATGCCCAAGTTCGGACCGCACTGGCGCTCGGTGCCACGCCCGCCGCCCGGCTGCTGCCGCACCTGGCGATGCCGACCAGTGCCACGACACTGCTGCATGGCATCCGCAAATGGCCGCTGCCGACTCGATCCAAACCGATCATCGTCGGTGTCGACGATTGGGCCCTGCGCAAGGGGCGAACCTATGGCACCATCCTTGTCGACCTCGAACGCCGCCGTCCCATCGACCTGCTGCCGGATCGTTCGGCCGCGACGCTGGCGGCTAGGCTCCGGCGAGACCCGCAGATCCAGGTCGTGGCACGGGATCGCTCGACCGAATATGCGCGTGGGACCACCATGGGTGCGCCCGATGCCGTTCAGGTCGCAGACCGATGGCATCTCCTGCTCGAGACCCGGCAGATGGTCGAGCGCTGGCTCGCCCGCGTCCATCCGCGTCTGAAGCTGTTGCCGGCCGTGGCCCCGTCATCGCCCTCGATCCGGCGCGTCACGGCCTTCCCACGCGCACCGTCCGAGATGCTCGCGCGAGATGCTGCCCGTAGCCGATGGAAAGCGGCCTACGATGACGTGCGTCGCCGCCATGCGGAGGGACAGTCGCTTCGGCGCATCAATCGCGAGACCGGCTTGGCCCGGGCCACGGTGCGCAAGTACGCCTTCGCCGCAAGCGTCCCCCGGAACGGCATGCGCGAGCCGAAGCCGAGCATGCTCGATCCTTATCTCGGGCATCTGCATGTCCGCTTGGATGAGGGGTGCGAGAACGCGACGCAACTCTGGCGCGAACTTCAGGGTGTCGGATTTGCCGGCACCGCGAAGCAGGTGCGTCGCTGGTTATCCGAGCGGCGCGCAGGCTCGGCCAAAACGACCATCCGGTCGTCGCCAGCGACAGCTGACATCCGTGTTGCGATCTCCACCGCATCACCCCTGGCCTCATCCAAGCAACTGTCCTGGCATCTCCTGCGTGAGCCCGAAGACCTCGACCCCGAGGCAGCCGCGGTCGTTGCGCGCGTCCTGCAGGATACCGAGGCGGCCAAGGTCGTCGATCTCGCCCGCCGGTTCTGCCGGATCGTCCGGAGCCGCTGTCATCCGCCGCCATCGGGAAGATCGGATGTCACGGCGTTCGATGAATGGCTGGGCGACGCCCAAAACTGCGGCGTCCGCATCGTCGAGAACTTCGCCGCCAGCATCGGCCAGGACGGAGACGCCGTGCGGTCCGCGCTGACACTCCCTTGGAGCAGTGGACAGGCTGAAGGGCAGATCACGCGTCTCAAGCTCCTGAAGCGCGCCATGTACGGCCGCGCCAACCTCGATCTCCTCCGCCGACGGTTCCTCCACGTAGTCTGATCCACCAAACTTGGCGAAGAGCCACTTTTCAGGAGGCAGGCCAGCGGTGTTGTCCAATTTGTTCGGTTTGACGCTCAGCCAGTTCAGGCTGATGAACCTGCTTCGTCGAGCGCAAACACGCTTCCGTTCCGGCCGCGAGGAGGCCTTCTTGACCCTACGTCGGGCCGCGGCGGTCGCCTCGGCCGAGACCGGCGTGCGCATCAAGGGCGGCACCAGCAGAAGTTCACCAATTGCTATCGCGCGATGTGAGGTGCCGAGGGCGAAGCTACCATCCCCGCCGTCGTCGATACCGCCCGCCTCAGAGGCAGAAGCCCCTTGACCATTCCCCTCAAAACCCTCGGCGCCTCAACCCAGTTATCACCGGGGTGGGTAATTACAATCGCTTAAGCGACCTGCCGCGGGTCCGGCTTGGGCTGGTAAGTCTGCGCCGTGCCCTTGCGCGTGCGCTTGGCCGCGTAGAGCGCCGCGTCGGCGTGGCGCAGGACGGCGTCGCGGTCGTGCGACGCTTCGCTGGACCACGCGATGCCGATCGTTCCCGTCACTCGGGCGATGTGGCCCTGTCCATCCATGACAATCTCTAGGTCGTGCAGGAGGCGCCGCACCATGGTGTCCAGGTCCGAGCGAGCGAGGTTCTGGGGGACGACCACCGCGAACTCGTCGCCTCCCAGGCGCGCCGGAAAATACCGCTCGTAGCCGGCTTTGCGCAGGCGCTCGGCGACGCGGCGCAGCACGGCGTCGCCCGCCGCATGCCCGAGGGCGTCGTTCACGCCCTTGAAGCCGTCGAGATCGATCAGGAGGACGCCGACGTCGCCGTCTGCAGCCCGCGCCTCGTGCAGCCGCGCATCGAGGACGCGGTGGAACTCGGCCCTGTTGGCCAGCTGCGTCAGGTCGTCGGTGCGGGCCTGGTGCCGGAGCCGCGTCTCCAGCCCGTGCCGCTCGGTGATGTTCTGGATCAAGCCGATGAGCGCGGCGGGCTTGCCCTTGGCCAGCTCGATCTCGCAGTAGCATCGCACGCGCCGCGTGTTGCCCTTGGCGGTCACGAGGTCGGCCTCGAGCTCGAACGGCTCGCCGGTGTCCAGGGTGCGCATCACCGCAGCCCTGAACGCGGTGCGGTCGGGCTCGGGGAAGGCGTCCATGACGTCGCCGGCCGGCTCGGCGCCGCCGACGGGCAGCTCATGGATGGCGAAGACGCCGTCCGACCAGGATAGGGTCCGCTTCTCGATGTCGTAGCGGTACGATCCCATGTCGGCCATGCGCTCGGCCCGTTTGAACTGGCGACGCTCGCGTTCCAGGCGTTCGACCGTCATCAGGTGCTCCTCGGCCACCTCCGCGGCGCGGACGGCGAGGGTTCGGGCCTCGATCAACGCTTCGGCGACGCAGGCCAGCTCCGTGAGGATGTCGAGGTCGGCCGCCGTCGGCGCGCGGGGCTGCTCGTCGAGGACGCAAAGCGTTCCGACCGTGACCCTGTCGCCGTCGGGGCGCCGGACGCGGACCGGAACGCCGGCGTAGTAGCGGATGTGCGGTGCGCGCGTGACGAACAGGCTCGTCGCGAAGCGCGGGTCGAGGGTGGTGTCGGCGACGATCAGCGGCGCCTCGGTCTCGAACACGATGGGGCAGAACGCCTGGGCCCGCTGGGTCTCGGCCGCCAGGGGTCCGCAGCGCGCCTTGAACCACTGCCGCTCCGGGGCGACCAGGGTGATCGAGGACATGCCGGTCCCGAGCATGCGTTGGGCGAGCTTGGCGAGGGCGTCGAACTCGCGCTCGGGCGGCGTGTGGAGCAAGTCGATCTCGGCAAGCGCCTTTTGGCGTAGTGCCTCGCGCTGTGTGTCCGACATGTTTCCCTGTCGCCCGTGTGCAGCCCACCGAAGCGAAGGTGCTGTCATTTGGATACGACGAATAGACTTAATCAAAGGTGACGTGAGCTGCGGCCTATCACAGAGCCCACTCTATATCGTCACTTTCTTCTGCCTCATGCTCAAACAGGCCGCTCAGCTCGCGGCCAGTTTTTAACAACCCCTAACGTCGGCTTTCTTATTTCACCATCCGAAACCGGACTGACAGGAATCCACCCGATACGGTCGTAGAACGGACGGTCGGGACTCGACCCGACGATGCCGTTGATGCCCACACGTGGGCATCTCGAATGCGGTCGTTCATCGATGGATATCGTCGCGGTAAGGGTGTTCTTAGGTTCCGTGTCATGGCTAGGTCGAGTGCTTCGTAGCGGCGCTCGACCGTTGTGCAGGCAGCCGATCGGTGTTCGGTGACGTGAGCCGAGCAGGGCCGACGTTCTGAAAGGATCCCCTCGGAAACTTGCATCCCATGTCACATCGGAAGGCAGCGCATCGTCACTCACGTGAACGTATCACGGGGAGATCGCTCGATGACCAAAGCCATTCCGGTACTTGCCGGCATCCTCGGCGCAGGACTGGCCGGGAACGGCGTCTTCATGCTCACTGCGCCCGAGGCATGGTACTTCGCGGTGCCGGGCGTGACGACGACAGGCCCGTTCAATCAGCACTTCCTGCGCGATATCGGCCTGATCTTCGTGCTGATCGGGTCGGGGTTCGCGTACGGCGCGGCCCGAGCGGGACCGCGCTCGCTGCTCTGGACCCTCGGTGCCGTCTGGCTCTCGGGCCACGCGCTGTTCCACTTCTGGGAGGTTGCGGTGGGCATCTGTGGGCCGGAGGTTCTGCCCCGCGACTTCCCTTCGGTGACGCTTCCTGCGCTTATCGCGGTCGCCCTCAGCGTCTGGTCGTTCCGCCATGCCGACCATCGATGATCCGACCCGCGTCTTCGAACAGGAGCGGGCTCGGCTCATCCGGCTCGCCTACCGCATGCTCGGGTCCCTCGGCGAAGCCGAGGACGTCGTACAGGACGCCTGGCTGCGCTGGCGGCACGTCGACCATCCTGGGGTCGCCTCGGCCGGCGCCTTCCTGTTTCTACAGGTTTATCGTTACAATTTGCAACAAATCATTACAATATACGCTGCAACCGTTCCTATAATTATGTTGTTTCATAGGCATCTCAACAGAGGAGAAGACTATGCGACTAAAACTTGCTGGTGCAGCCGTCCTCGCTCTCGGTACGATTGCAGCAACCGCCGGCGCCGCTGAGGCGCGCGACGGCTGCGGACCCGGAGGCCTTCGCGGATACTACGGTTATTGCCGTCCGAACGTCGTCTATCGCCCCATCGTCGTACGCCCAATCGTCTACGGCTACCGCCGCATCGGCTGGTACGGCCCACGGTGGCACCGCTGGGGTGGCTACCGTCACGTCGGCTGGCATCGCCCCTGGGGCTGGCACGGCGGCTACCGCCACGTCGGCTGGCATCACCGTTGGTAAGGGTGACGTCGCATCAAAAGAGGCGTCCGGCTCCCGCCGGGCGCCCTTTGTGCAAATGCGACTCTATTTTGGGGGGAAGTCCTGCGGCAGGCATCCACGCGCTGATCGCGGGCTTGTGGTGCGGACGGGGGGAACGCCGTTCCGGACAAGGCTGTTACTGGTGCCAGTGACCGGCCTGGTCGCGAGGGAGAAACGCCATGAGCAGCACCACCGACAAGATCAAGGGTCTGGCCAACGAGGCCGTCGGCAACGTGAAGCAGGGCATCGGCAACGTGACCGACAACGACAAGCTGAAGGCCGAGGGCAAGGCCCAGGAGCTCAAGGGCGAGGCCCAGAAGACGACGGGCGACGTCAAGGACGGCGCCAAGCACGTCGCGGACAAGATCACCGGCAAGGCCTGATCCGAGCGCCCGGGGCGGGATCGCGCCCCGGGCGTCACGGCGTTGGGATAGACGGCAGCGGCCGGGCTCGTAACCGGTTCAGGCTCAAACCCTCAATGCCCCCTGTCGACCTGCGCCTTGATGCAGCCTTTGAGCTCAGGGGTCAGCGCGATGTTCCGGGTCGGGTTGCTCGACATCCGCGATCCTTCGTAAGCGCTCGGTTGGCGGTCAAAATTTGACAGTTCGCCTAGCCGTTTCGGCTGCGGTCGGACACGAGTCGCAGACCCGGTTCCACCTTGCCGGCGAGGGCCAAGCCGACCTTGCGTTCGAGCTCCCCGTCCCGGAACGGCTTCAGGACAACCGCGTCCGATCCGCTCGCGCCGGCCGATTTCAGGGCCGTGGTGTCCGCGAACCCGGTGACGAACAGGACCGGCATCCCTGGCCAGCGCCTCCGGATCTCGATTGCCGCCTCGGCGCCGTTCATACCCGGCATCGCGAAGTCGAGCACCACGAGATCGACGCAAGGGTCCGCCTCCAGGCTGGCGAGTGCCTGGAGACCCGAGGCCGCCTCGCGCACGTCGTGTCCGATCTCCGAGAGACGGGTCACCGTGACTTCCCGGACCTCCGCGTCGTCGTCCACCACGAGGAGCGTCGGGCGGCTCCCCGGCGGATGCGTCAGGGCGCAATCGACCGGTTCAACCTTCTCGGTCGGGGCCACCCCGGCGCCGACGACCCGCGGCAGGTAGACCTTGATCGAGGTGCCCTCGCCGAGCACCGTGTCGATCCGGATGCCGCCGCCGGACTGCTTCACGAATCCGAACACCTGCGCGAGCCCGAGGCCCGAGCCCTTGCCGACCTCCTTGGTGGTGAAGAACGGCTCGAACACACGCGACAGGATTTCCGGCGGCATGCCGGTGCCGGTGTCGCTCACCGACACCATGACGTACTCGCCGGGCTGGGGCTGCTCCGGCCGGCTCGGCGGCCCTGTGACGATGACGTTGGCGGTCTCGATGGTCAGCCGTCCACCCACCGCCATCGCATCGCGGGCGTTGATGGCAAGGTTGAGGATGACGAGCTCGATCTGGGTCGCGTCGATCAGCGCCGGCCACAGGTCGGCCTGGAGCGTGGTCTCGATCTGGACCGCCCCGCCGATGGAGCTCTGCAGCAGTTCGCCCATCGAGACAACGGTGTCGTTCAGCCCGACCGGCGTCGGCTCAAGCCGCTGGCGCCGTGAGAAGGCGAGGAGTTGGGCCGTCAGGCGGGCGCCGCGGTCGGCTGCACCCTTCATCATGGAGAGCCGACGCTTCGAGCGGTCGTCCGAGACTGCGCGTTCCAGGAACTCGATGTTGCCGGCGATGACGGTGAGCAAGTTGTTAAAGTCGTGCGCCACTCCCGAGGTCAACTGCCCGACCGCCTCAAGACGCTGGTTCAGACGCAGGGCATCCTCGGCACGCTCGCGCTCGCCGATCTCGCGCTTGAGTTCGGCGTTGGCCTCGGCGAGCTCGCAGGTGCGCTCGGCGATGCGCGTCTCCAAGGTCTCGTTTATGGCCTGCAGCGCCGCCTCGGCCGCTCGCTTGTCCGCCCGCGCCCGCGCCTCGGCCAGCGCCCTTACGATGGTCCGGACCAGGCGGTCGAGCCGCTGCTTGGTGACGTAGTCGGTGGCGCCGTTCTTGAGCGCCTCGACGGCGACCTCCTCGCCGAGCGTGCCCGAGCAGAAGATGAACGGGATGTCCGGGCATTGCTCCCGGGCGATGCCGAGCGCGCTGACGCCGTCGAACGTCGGCAGCACGTAGTCCGCCAGGATGAGGTCGTGGCGGTCGGGCCAAGCGGTCGCAGCGAACCCGTCGCGCGTCATCACCCGCTCGATCACGAACGGATGGCCGAGGTCGTCCAGCTCCGCCTCGATGAGCTCCGCGTCGAGGTCGCTGTCTTCCAAGTGAAGAATGCGCAGCGGCCCTGCGGAGGGTCCGATCACCCGTTCGATGGCCAGCCTCCCCGATGCGGGGGCGCTTCGTTGAGAAGGGCCCAGAACACGCCGAGCTCCTTGATGGCGGCGAAGAACTCGTCGAACGCCACCGGCTTCACGACGAAGGCGTTCACCCCGAGGTCGTAGGAGCGGACCACGTCGGTCTCCTCGCGTGACGAGGTCAGCATCACCACCGGAATGCCCCGGGTCGCGGGATCGCCCTTCACCTTCGCCAGCACCTCAAGGCCGTCGACCTTGGGAAGCTTCAGGTCCAGCAGCACCACGGCCGGGTCCTGCTTCTGACGTTTCTCATGCGGGCCGCGACGGTAGATCCAGTCGAGTGCCTCGGCGCCGTCGCGGCAGATGACGATCTCGTTGGCGAGTTGGCTCGATTCCAGCGCCGCCATCGTCAGCTCGATGTCGTTCGGGTTGTCCTCGACGAGGAGGATCGGCTTCAGTCCGGCCATCTCAACGAGCCTCCTCTCGCATCGGAAGGGTGAAGGTGAAGGTCGCGCCCTCGCCGAGCCGGCCCTCGGCCCAGGTGCGGCCACCGTGGCGCTCGACGATGCGGCGCACGTTGGCGAGCCCGATACCGGTCCCCTCGAACTCCTCGACGCGGTGCAAGCGCTGGAACACGCCGAAGAGCTTGTCGACGTAGGCCATGTCGAAGCCGACGCCATTGTCGCGCACGAAGAACACCGCCTCGCCGTCCTGAGGTGGAAGCCGGCCGACCTCGATGACCGCCTCGGCGCGGTCGCGCGTGTACTTGACGGCGTTCGAGAGCAGGTTCTCGATCACGAGCCGCAGCATGAACGGGTCGGCGTAGACCCGGCCGAGTTTGCCGACCTCCCAGCGGACGGTCCGACCGGGGGCGACGTCGCGCTCGACCTTGCGGCGCACCTCGTCGACCAGGGCGCCCATCTCGCCGGTGTTCTTGTTCAGCGAGTGCCGGCCCATCTGCGAGAACGTCAGCAGGTTGTCGACCAGCGTGCCGGCCGAGAGGGCGGCCTCGATGATTGTGTCGACGTAGTGCCGCCCCTTGTCCGAGAGGTTCTGGCCCTCACGGTTCCGAAGCAGGTTCGAGTAGCCGACGATGTGCCGGAACGGCGCTCGCAGGTCGTGGCTCACCGAGTAGGAGAACGCCTCCAGTTCCTTGTTCGAGCGCTGGAGCTCCTCGCTCATGGCGGCGAGCTCCTCGGCCCGGCGAAGCACGATCCCGAGCACCGACGACCGCAGGTCCTTGGCCGCCTCGACCTCCGGCACGGACCACGCAGAGGAGCGGCCCTGCACCGTCTCCTTCCAGATCTCGAACGACTTTCGCGGATGCAGCCGTTCGGGGCCGCCTTCAGGATCGGCCTGGACGGCCTTTACCGGATTGCCGCCCCACTTCACCGTCCGGACCACCTCGGGCCTGAACCAGAGGATGTAGCTCGCGTACTTCTTCGAGATCGAGATGGCGAGGAGTCCGCTGGCCCGCTCAACTAAGGCCGACGCTCCGGAAATGTCGTCGGACAGGGCCTCGGATACGAAGACCTCGTCGGTGTCGGGGCGCGCCGCGAGCCAGTCGTACAGGCCGCGCACGTCCCGCTCGTCCGGCGTCGCGCCGAGCAGCCGGCAGCGGTCCGCCGTGACGACCGCCGCGCCGGCGGCGTTCACCAAGGCGAGCACGTCGTCGGGATGCTTGAGCAGGCCGTCGACGAAGCTGTCCTCCTCCGCCATGAACCCGAGCAGGCGCGCCTGCACCTGCCCGAGCGCGAGCCGCTGCTCGGCCTGGGCGCCGCGCTCGCGCGCCGAGAGTTGCAGGGCGAAGATCTGGGTGAGCACGTCGCAGGCGTTGCGGGCATGCAGCGGCACGCGCTTCGGTACGGCGTTGTGGCAGGAGATCAGGCCCCACAGCGCGCCATCGATGAGGATCGACACCGACATGGAAGCCATGGTCCCCATGTTGCGCATGTACTCGACGTGAACCGGCGAGACGGAGCGCAGGACCGACTGGCTGAGGTCGAGCGGTTTTCCCGAGGGCGTCATCGCCGGCAGGATCGGCACGGGCGCGTAGCCCGCGTCCGGGATGATGCGCAGGCGGTTGCGGCGGTAGAGCTCGCGCGCCTGGGCCGGGATGTCCGAGGCCGGGAAGCGCAGGTCGAGGTAGGACGGCAGCGCGCCGTTGCCATCCTCGGCCAGCACCGTGCCGTGCCAGTCCCGGTCGAAGCGATAGACCAGCGCACGGTCTAGGCCGGTCACCGCACGGATGTCCTCGGCGACCAGCTGGCAGAGCTCATCTATGCCGTAGGCGGTTTGAAGGCGCTCGACGAAGGTCCTCAGCCGTGGGGTGAGCACATCAAGGCCGACGCCCAACGACGTCGCGTCGACCTCCTCCAGTTCCAGCACGACGAGGCCGTCGATCCGGTGCGCCGCGACCTCGTAGGTCAGGCGCGCGGCGTCCGAGCTCAGTGTCACGGTTCGGAGGTAGGATGCGCCGGCTTGCGGACCGGCCTCGTCGAGATGACGCCGGACGATGATGGCAAGGTGCGGGAACGCCGCGTCGAGGGCCTTGCCGACCGGCGCCTCGACCGGGGCGTTCGCGCTCGCTTGGACGATGGTCAGTGACTTCGCGTCGAGCACCAGCAGAAAGCCGTGCGGCTGCACGCTGCCCACGATGTTGATCGGCTCGCGGTCGCAGGCCGTCAGGTCGACCCGCTGCCGGACCTCGTCGCTAGCTTGGTTCAAGGAGGATGCATCCCGGTTGGGCCGGATGCGGACCCTCGGGCTCCTGATACCAGCGCGTGCTCGGGCTCCATATAGTCCAAAAGAACTGGTGCCGAAGGTTGTCCCTGGGCTGACGGTCCGTTTCAATCCGTCGCGCACGGATCCTAGGCAACCTAGACTTGACCGTTCCATTGGACATCGACCCGCTCGCGCGATGCCCACTGGACAGGATGATCGAGCCCGGTCGGAGGCACTCGCCGGCTACGCGATCCTCGACACGCCGCCCGAGCCCGCCTTCGACGATATCGCCCTGCTCGCCTCCCAGGTGTGCGGGACGCCGATGGCGTTGGTCTCGCTCGTCGACGAGGATCGACAGTGGTTCAAGGCCCGTATCGGTTTCCCGGCGTGCGAGACAGACTTGGCGCGATCGGTCTGCGTCCACGCCCTCGCCGAGCCGGGCCTCACGGTCATCCCCGACCTGGGCGGCGACGTACGGACCAGATCCAACCCACTCGTGATAGATTCGGGTGGCTTGCGCTTCTACGCGGGCACGCCGCTGGTGACCAAGACGGGCGTTGCCATCGGTACCTTGTGCGTTCTCGACACGCTCCCGCGACCGGGCGGCCTGACGCCGGACCAATCGTCCGCGCTGGCGATGCTGGGCCGGCAGGTGATGACGCAGCTGGAACTGCGCCGCTCAGTCGCCGACCTGGCGCAAAGCACCGCGACGCTGCGGGAGAGCGAGGCGCGCCTGCGCACGGTTTTCCAGACCATCTACCAGCTTCAGGGACTGCTGAGCCCCGACGGCAACGTGTTGGATGTCAACGACACCGCCCTGAAGGCAGTGGGTCGGCGGCTCGAAGAAGTCAGGGGCAAGCCGTTCTGGGATGGACCGTGGTTCGCCGCGACCCCGGGGTTACCGGATCGGCTGCGCTCCTGGGTGGCTGACGCCGCCTCAGGGGCCACGGTCCGTGAGGAGGTCGAGGCACGGCTGCCGGGCGGCATCCGGACCTTCGAACTCGCCTTCCTGCCGGTGCCGGGGCCCGACGGGGCGACCGCTCTCGTCGTGGTCGAGGCCGTCGACCTGACCGAGCGCCGCGCCGCCGAGGGCCAACTGCGACAATCGCAGAAAATGGAAGCGGTCGGTCAGCTGACCGGGGGCATCGCGCACGACTTCATCAACATGCTCGCGGTCATCGTTGGCAGCTTGAACCTCCTGGAGCGCCGCCTCGCCAAGGGGGAGACCGAGGTCGGGCGCTACGTCGAGGCCGCCCTGGACGGCGCGGGCCGGGCCGCGGCGCTCACGCACCGCCTGCTCGCCTTCTCGCGGCAGCAACCCCTGTCGCCTGCCGCCCTCGACGCCAACCGCATGGTCTCGGGGATGCACGACCTGCTGGTGCGCACGCTGGGCGAGGACATCCGGGTCGAGACCGTCCTTTCGGCGGGGCTGTGGAAGGCGCGTGCCGACCCGAGCCAGCTGGAGAACGTGATCCTGAACCTGTGCGTCAACGCGCGGGACGCGATGCCGGACGGCGGCCGGCTGACCATCGAGACCAACAACGCCCACATTGACGACGATTACGGGGGCGCGAACGACGTCGCCGTGGGCCAGTACGTGCTTGTCGCGGTGTCCGACACAGTTACCGGCATGCCGGCCGACGTGGTCGCAAAGGCGTTCGATCCGTTCTTCACGACCAAGGGGCCGGGCAAGGGCACGGGGCTCGGCCTGAGCCAGGTCTTCGGCTTCGTGCGCCAGTCCGACGGTCACGTGAAGATCTATTCCGAGGCCGGCCACGGAACGACCCTCAAGGTCTACCTGCCGCGCTTTCACGGCTCGGAGGAGGTGCCGGCCGAGCTCCCGCAACGGGCCGGGCGAGGGTCGCGCGGCACCGAGACCATCTTGGTGGTCGAGGACGACGAGCGCATGCGGGCCTGCTCGGTCGAGTCCCTGCGCGAACTCGGCTACGACGTCTCGCATGCTCCGAGCGGCGCCGACGCGCTTCGCATGTTCGAGGCGGGGCGAACCTTCGACCTGCTGTTCACCGACATCGTCATGCCTGGGATGACCGGCCGGCAACTGGCTGAAACGGCGCTCGCCCGGGTCCCCGGCATGAGAGTGCTCTACACGACCGGCTACACCCGGAACGCGGTGGTCCATAATGGGGTGATCGATCCCGGCACCCACCTTCTGTCCAAGCCCTACGGCATCGACCAGCTGGCCGAGAAGGTTCGGGCCTTACTCGATCGGTAGAACGACGCCGGCGTCGACGGACTACCGACCCAGGATGCTTTTCCGACGCTTCCAGGTCGCGACCTTGCGCAGGAGCCGTGAGCCGATGACAGGAATGGAAAATCCATAGTAGACGATCGTCAGCGCGAGATATCCCAATGCGGCATCGCTGAATTTATCCATCCTCCCCGTTATGAACCGGGAGCGCATATATGAAATAATCAAGGCCGGTATAATGAATGCCGCGATCAGGTAGATATTATTGGGTCTTTCAACTCGGGCACTTATAAGGACTTCCCTAATCGAGTTTATGCAGTCCGTTGCTTAAGGTCGGTGTATCGGGCCGCGGCCGTCGCTTTAGTGCAGCAACGGTATACGGCGGTATCGCCATGGGATAAGGATGTAGTACATATCATGAACATGCCCGATGGGGCAGGGGAGGGACAGCCGTGGCCGACAAAAAAGTGGTGTTCATCGCATTCGCCATAGAGGACGAGGCACAGCGCAATCTGTTCGTCGGGCAACGGCTGCATCCGCGGTCGCCGTATGAATTCATCGATATGTCCGTCAAGGAACCCTATGACGAGAACTGGAAGGATCGCGTTCGCACGCGGATTAAGCGTTCCGACGGCGTGATCATCCTCGTCAGCGAAAACTCCCTGCAATCGAGCGGGCAGAAGTGGGAGATCAAGTGCGCAAAAGAGGAAGGTAAGAAGATCCGCGGCATCTGGGCGTACTCAACCGATCGCACGCAGATCGACGGCGTAACGACTTACACGTGGACGGACACGAACATCAGCGGCTTCATCGACACTCTCTGAGGGGTTCGAATGCGCAAGGCCCTTATCGTCGGCATCGACCATTATGATCACATCGGCTCGCTGAGCGGTTGTGTGAACGATGCCTACGCGGTCAAGTCCGTGCTTGAGCGGCATGCCGACGGGACCGTGAACTTCGCCAATCCCCGCATCATGATCGGGGCCGGCGGTTCGGCCGCGGTGAGGAAATCAAAGCTGAAGGAGGCCGCCCGCGAACTTTTCGCGGGCGATGCAGACATTGCGTTGTTTTATTTCGCGGGGCATGGGTTCATCGAGGACACCGGCGGTTTCATCTGCGCGACGGACTGCGAGACCGGCGACGACGGTTTTTCGCTGCACGAACTGATGAGCCTCGCAGCTCAGTCGCGCGCCCGGAACAAGGTCGTTATCCTCGATAGCTGCCACAGCGGTGTCGCCGGTGATCGCGGCGGCGGGCAGCCTGTCGCCGAGGTTGGCGAGGGGATGACCGTCCTGACCGCGTCCACCGCGGAACAGTACGCCTTCGAGATCGAGGGCGGCGGGGCAGGGGTGTTCACGACCCTGCTGGTCGATGCGCTGGGCGGCGCCGCCGCCAACCTCGTCGGGGAGGTGACGCCTGGCAGCATCTATGCCCACATCGACCAGTCACTCGGTCCATGGGCGCAGCGTCCGGTGTTCAAGACCAATGTGAAGACTTTCGTCTCGCTGCGGAAGGCGGAGCCGCCCATCCCGCTCGTGGACCTGCAGGCACTCGCCAACCATTTCCCGCGCGCGGCCTACGATTTCCCGCTGGACCCGGCCTATGAGCCGGAGCGGTTGGAGGACCAGAAACTCGACCCGGGCATACCGGCGCCCGACCCGGCGAAGACGGCGGTATTCGCGGTGCTGCAACGCTTCGTTAAGGTCAACCTGGTCCGGCCCGTGGGCGCCACGCACATGTGGCACGCGGCCATGCAGGGTAAGTCGTGTGAGTTGACCGTCCTCGGCGAGCACTACCGCAAGCTCGTTGCGAGCGGGTTGATCTGAGGTGTTCCGTGGCGGAGGTTGATTATGAGGTCTTGCTGGAAGGATTGGTCGAGCGGTTGGCCGCCGTGGAGCACGAGCGGTGGTCGCATTGGCAGAAATACATGCATGGGAAGTCCGTGCGACAGGCCGACGGGTCCTTGACCATACCTGCCGAACTCGTCGACCGATGGGAAAAACAGATAAGCTCCGGTTATGACGATCTCTCCGAAAAGGAGAAGGAGAGTGACCGAGAGCAAGTACGGAAGTACCTGCCGATCATCATGGCTGCATTGACCCAGCAGGGGGGTTGAACGGCCGGGGTGGGGCGCCGGCATACCCTGGGATGCGGTCGATCATCGCCGCGGCGTGCGACACCTACACCCTGGGTGACGAAGTGACCACCCGAGAAAGGCGCTCAACCCGGCAAGCAGCTGTCGACGGCCCTCACGACGCTGCGTCCGTTTCCTCGGCGCTCGACCCGTACCTGGACGGCGATGCGATCGATCATCGCGGCTACGTGGGTGATCACGCCGACGCGCCGGCCCTGGCCCTGGCCCTGCAAGGTCTCCAGGGCGTCGATGGCGACATCGAGGGTGTCGGCGTCGAGCGGCCCGAAACCCTCGTCGATGAAGAGCGTTTCGACGAAGGCTTGTCGTCCCTCCAGGCGGGAAAGCGCCAGCGCTAGGGCGAGCGCCACCAGGAAACGCTCGCCGCCCGAGAGGCTGCGGGTGCCGCGCAGTTCGTCGCTCATGTCACGGTCGAGGACGTGGAGCGCGAGGTCGGCGCCCTGACTAGGGATCGGCATGGGAAAGCCGATGACGACGCCGTAGACCTGCATGCTCGCGCTCCGCGAATCCTTCGGAACAAAAAAAGAACACATTGAGAAGGTTCCACGAAAGCTGCCACGTTTGCGACGATGAGCATGGGGACGATCGGCGGATGACGGGCGGTTTCCATCGCGGAGCGGCATGACGGCGCGCAAGTGCTGCTCGCCCTCGTCGGGGGGAGCGCGACCTGAACGGGGGCGGACCCATAGGGATCGGCCCGCGGTCGATCGTAGGCCGGCACAGCCTGAGGTGGGAAACGACCTCTCCGGCAGCCACATCAGGTCGGACGCCCCACACGAAAGGCGACTTGCGAAGGTTGCATAGGAGCTACCTATGCGTGATCCTCGCCCGATTGGGACATGGTCACAGGGGCGCGGGCCTTGAGCTTGATGGACGATCTCGTCGCCATTCCACAGCGCGAGAAGGGTGGAAGCATCGCGCTCGAACGGCTCGATTACCAGGCCTCCTGGGCCGTCTCGCTCGTTCTTATGCTGCACGGGAAGTCGGATGACTACGCAATCGCGTTCGAATTCCATGATGACATCGTGGTTCTCAACGGGTCGGCCCTGCCGATGAAGGCGAGATTTTATCAGGTCAAAACCAGGACGTCCGGCAATTGGACCGTGAAACGGCTTACACAGCGCTACAAGCGGCGTGAAGGGAGCGAAAAAATCCCGTCGATATTGGCGAAGATGTACGACAACCGGGTTAAATTTGGAGATGCGGTCGAGGTTCTAGGCTTCGTCAGCAACCAGCCCTGTGAGTTCATCGAGCATACGAAGTGTCCTTGCACCTTCGACGAAGGGGAAAGCGTCAAGACCGACGCGCTCAAGAAAGCGATGGCTGCCGAGGTCTCGACGTTCGCCGCAGGCGACATCGACCTTTTCGAGTATCATCTATCGGACCTTCCGCTAGGCAGGCCCGGAACCATGCTGCGGGGCTTGATCGTCCAGTTCCTTGAGACCCAACTCGGCATCCCGGACTGTCCATCATCGGCGTTCGTCGTGGTCATCCTCGAACATGCCCGCGAACGATCCAAGCATATGGGGAGCGTGACGAACTTCCAGGACCTCATGCGGGCGAAGGCGCTGACGCGTGTCCAGGTCCAGGAGATGCTGGACGAGACCAAGCGACGCCATCAGAGCAGGCCGAAGTGGTCTACCGTCGCGAACGACCTTACCGGGATATCTCCCGTCTGAAAGCGCGACATCGGCCGCGCTTGGGCACGGTACGAACTTGAGAAGCTGAGCGTGGTCACGATCGCTTTCGAGCGGTTCTGCACGAGCCTTCGTGACCTCGCGAACGATGTCGACGACGGCGATCAAACCCTCGCCGGGATCGTTACATCAAATCTCGGTCACGTCCGCGCGCTCGCCCAACGGTTCGGCATCAATCAGGATGACGCGTACCTAAGCGCCGCCTTCCTATACGAGTTCTCATAATGAGCGCCGAGCGCAGATTCAGATTGCTGGTGAGGAACTTGCGCAAGAAGACCGATGAAAAACTTACGCTTCAAAAAATTATATCTCATGTCCGACCTGGAGCAGGGGGCGTTCAAGACGACATTCGATCCGAAGATGACGATCATCCTCGGAGGCAACTCGACCGGTAAGTCTTCCCTGATCAAATCCTTGTACTGGGTCCTCGGGGCAGATCCAGCCCGCGTTCATGAAAGTTGGCCCAACCTGAAGGTGACCGGTCTCCTTGAGTTTCAGGTGGACGGTAAAACCTACTTCATGCTCAGGCATGGATCGGTTTTCGCGCTGTTCGACGAGGCGCGTGTTCTCATGGGGTCGATGCAGAAGGTGACCAGCCAGTTGGCACCGTCCCTCGCGAAGCTGCTCGGGATCAACCTGGTCCTGCCGGACCGCAAGGGGAACCCGACGACGCCGACACCGGCCTTCTTCTTCCTGCCGTTCTACGTCGATCAGGATGTGGGTTGGGAGCGTCCCTGGCAGTCGTTCGAAGGGCTGAAGCAGTTCGCCAACTACCATCGAAGCATCGTCTCGTACCATTCGGGCATCCTGCCGGACGAATGGTACGCCCGCCGGGCCGAGCTTCAACTGATGACCGTCGAGAAAGGCGAGTTGCAGAGCCAGGCCACCGTCGTCGAGCGGTCGGCCCTGGCCCTCCGGCAATCCGTGACCCAGGACGCGTTGTCGATTGACCAGGAAGCGTACGAGGCGGCGATCCTGCGATTGCTAGCCGAGTTAAAGAAGCTGCGTGAGAAGCGAGCTAGGTTCGCCGCCGCGTTGAGCGACGTGATCGCGCAGAGAACGCTCCTGAACGACCAGTTCGAGGTCGGGCGCCGCGCCCTCAAGGAACTTGAGAACGATCGTGAATAGCTCGTCGAGCGTGGCGACGAGCCTATCCCCTGCCCGACGTGCGGAACCGTCCACGAGAACAACTTCGCGATGAGGTTCGGCATCATCGAGGACCGCGAGGCATGCGTCGCGGTCCTGAACGAGCTCGTCGACCAGATGATCGAGGTCAAGGCGCAGGTCGAGGCCGCTCGCCTCAACCTGCGGACCGCCGATCAGCAAATCGCCGCCGCCCAGGAGGTGCTCACCATCAAACAAGGCGAGATCACCCTCGCTCAGGTGATCGCGTCCGAGGGACAGCGTCAGGCACTGAGCGTCTTCGACCAACAGGCCGCGGATATCGAGGCCAAGGCAGCCGAGCTTACCAGCGGCATCGCGTCGGTCAAAAAGCTAATCAAGAAACTTGAAAACAAAGCGCGAAAGGACAAGATCGTGACCTTCTTCGCAGACAAAATCACGGAAAACCTGAATTCGCTGGATGTCAAAAATATCAATTTGGACAAGGCGCAGAAGATCCACTACGTCATCAAGGATACCGGATCGGTTCATCCACGAGCGGTCCTTTCCTACGTCCTGGCGTTCGTCAGCACCTGCTTCGAGCATTCGACGGCGATCACGGCGCCCGTAGTCCTCGACAGCCCATTGCAGCAGGATCAGGACCCCGTAAATGCGAAGCGCATCTTCAGCACGATCGAAGCCCAGAGGCCTGAGAACGCCCAGTTCATCGTGGGCTCGGTATCTCTAAACGGATACGACATGAAGGGAAAGGTGATCGAGCTGGCCAACGAGCGTAAATTGTTCCAGCCCAACATATACGCCGAGATATCCGCGCTCATCGATGTGTTTCGATTTCAAATGCTATAAGCTTAGCGCTGTCAGACTAAACGCTTCTGAATTTGCGATCCTTCCACTCTCAATGTCATTCTGCACAGCTGGCCTTTTCGGGGGCTGTTAGTCAGCTGACCCGACGCGGCCAAGCGCTTTTTGCCGGAAGGCATACCGGGTGTTCCACCATCGTGCCGCCCGATGAGTTCGAGCACCGTCCGCCTCCAGCGAAGGACGAGGTCTCCGATCTCTCCGCCGACGGTCGTCGGGACCTGGGAGCTGCTTGCACTGCGCACCAAGACGCCGCGCTAGGGGAACGACCGCAGGATCGGGACCCCCATCTTCGGGCACCCTTCGAGCGACGTCGCCAGGAGCGGCCGCCCCCGCAGCGCCAGGGTGAACCGGCCCTCGGGGGCCGTGCCCATCACCCATTCCGGCTCAAACGGGGCGCTGCCCTGGTAGGTCCGGATCCGGGCCGGCCGGCCGCGCAGGTCGCCCTCGTCCGTGCAGGCCATCGTCCACCGGACGCCGCCCGGGCCGCCGTCGACGATCAGCCTCGCGGCAAGGATCCCTCCCTGGGGCGTGGGCGCGACGAGACGGGCCTCGAAGCGATCCGCCGCGGCGGGTGTGGAGAGGGCGGCGACGGCCGCGAGGGTCAGGAAGGTTCTCATCACCGGATCATGCGATCAAAGGATTGAAGGACGGCCTGGCCGGATCGATAGAATGCCTGGGCTCAGACGATTTCGAGGTCGAACTCCCGGGCGGCCATCCAGCCGCCGACCATCATCCGCGCCTCCTTCAGACCGACATCGCGCAAGCGGGCGTAGAACACCGCGATCGCCGTCTCGGCGTCCTCGGACGTAGTCTCGAAATGCCGGGCAACCTTCTCCCAGACGCTGTCGAGGACGAGCGGTCCCGACGGCTGGAGCGAGTGGCACGGCGCCTTGTACCCGGCCCGCCGAGCGGCGATCTCGATCTCGCGGGCTTCCGCCGGGACCAGGTGCCGACCGGATGCATGGGCCTCGTCTTTGGCCATGGCGAGCCTGTGCCATCCGGACAGCGTCCGAGCCCAGCCGATCCCGCCTGGTCCGGTCTCCATCGCAACGACGGGATCGCTGCGGCGCTTGACGCCATCCGACAGGCCGAAGATCGCCATCGTGCCCGAGACCGGGTCGGGGCCCTGGAACCAGCGATGGAGGACGGGGGCATGCACCCAGAGCTCGGCCGGAGGTACCCACCCGGCTGCGAGCCTGTCGCGGTCGTCGAACGCAGCCTTGAGGGCGGTGAGGACCTTCTCGCTGAGGACGATCACGGCTTCACCTCCGTCTCGTCGTCGAAGTCGGGCTCGGGGCACGCCTCGCGACCGCGGCCCCGGCGGCCGGACAGGATCCTGTCGAGCCGCGCTTCGTTCGAGGCGGTGTGCTCGCGCCCCAGGATGTACAGGGTCTTCTGCGTGACCGCGTAGCCGTCGCCCAGGTGCTGGATCGGGCTCGTCCCGATCCAGCGATTGCCGAGGGTTGGATGGCCCCAGCAGTTTCCGACGAGGCTCGGCAGGTCGGTCCCCGGGTACGGGCGGACCGACCAGTCGTCGAGGAAGGGGGCCTCGGCCAGGGCTGCCTCGTTGGGCACCCAGCCTGCCTGGATCTGGGCGAGGGTCTCGCGGGCCTTGGCGCGCCGCCGCTCCAGGGCTTGCAGCTCGAAGCTGTTCAGGACCTTCAGTCTCACGGCTGCACTCCACTCGTCACGACGATCCGTCCTTGGGGAAGAGCTTCCGCCCCGGCGATGAAAGTTTCCAGGGCCGCCCAGCAGGTCCCGTCAGGCTCGAACCACGCGAAGTCCGCCATCACGACGATGCCGCCGTCGGGGTCGCGGAAGCCCGGCTCGATGCGGGGCCGGTACCGGACGGGGACCGCATCGTCGGGCCGTCCCAGTCCCGGGACGGGGACGCCGCGGGCCCATGCATGGACGTCCCGGATCCTGGTCCGGATCGTCCGGAGGCGGGAGGCCTCCGACGACCGGAAGACCACGTCGCGCAGGGCGATCGCGTCCATGTGGGCGGCGACCCAGCGACCGACGCGGACGGACCATCGGCGCCGGGTGATGTTCCGGTAGACCTCGACCTCAGCGGGCATGTTCGTCGCAGGCGGTCTTGGACCACCCCCCGGACCGGAACCGACCGGGGCGGCCGCACGCGTCGCAGATGCCGGCGGACAGCCGCTCGGCGGCCTCGATGATGGCACCGAAACCGGGCCGGGCGTCGTCGTCCGCGCCCCAGTAGAACCTCAGCGTCGCGAACTTCTCCTTGACCTGAAGGGTCTGGAACCCGGCCGGCAGCCCGTGCTCGATCAGCTTCTCGGCGGTCGCGGCCAGAAGCCAGTGCCACCCCGCCGACGTCTCCGTTGTCGTCGTGTAGACCGTCGGGTAGGCCTTGGTGAGCGCGACGTAGCTATCCTCTGGCGCCACCGGGGACGGCGTCCGCCAGCGCAGGGCGAGCGTCCGCGAGAGCAGCTCGCACAGGACGGCCGGGTCGGCTGGAGCGGCCTTCGGGTCCCGGGGCCGCGGCCGGGGGACCTGGGCGAACCGGACCCGCGGGCCGTCCGGCGTGACGTCGACGCCGGCGACGGTGACGAACTCGGCCTCGCCCCGCAGGACGACGGCGAGGATGGCGGTGGCCTCGGCTTGGATCAGGCGGGACATTGGGGGCTCCATTGGCGGGCGCGGACGGGGGGAAGGCGGGGGACGACGCGAAGGAAGCCCGCGGCCGAGAGGCCCTCGTTGAGGGCGATGGAGGGGTCCCGGTCCCCGTCCTCGACGAGGCGGACCAGGGCGGCGACGTAGCGGTGGACGCCGGGCCCGAGGCAGGCGTCGACGCGCTGGTCGAAGACCTCGGCCTCGACGATGTCGCGCAGGGCGCGGAGCTGCAGCAGCGGGGTCGGCATCACTGCCTCCGCGCGGAGTGCGAGCGGGCGTCGACGACCGCCTCGATGAGCCGTCGCAGGACGCGCAGGCTGCCCCCGGGCCAGTGCTCGGCCAGGGCGTCGGTCTCCCACTCCTCCAGGGGCGGGCACCAGATTTCGTCGAGGCCCCGATCGGCGCGGACGTCGTCGAGGATCGAGGTCGCCAGGGGGATCAGGTGCTCCGGACCCGGGGTGGGGATCTCGATCACCCTCAGGCGGTCGAGCAGCGGCTTCGGGAGGCCCCCGAGGCCGTTGGCCGTCAGGAGGAACGTGACCGCGCTGAGGTCGGTCGCGCATTCGAGGTAGGGGTCGGAGTACCGGGCCGCGGTCTCCCCGCCGGTGACGTTCACCAGCACGTCCAGGATGGATCCGTTGTGGTGCGAGCGCCCGGCCTTATCGACCTCGTCGAGGACGAGCGCCGGGTTGGCCACGCCGGACTTGAGCATCTCCTGGAAGGGCACGCTGAAGCGCGCGGTCGACCACTGCCGGCTCGTGCCCATGAAGGATGCGTCGGACGATCCTCCGAGCGAGTGGACGCTCACGGGCAGCCCGAGGACCTCGCCGAGCCTTCGGGCGTACCGAGTCTTCGCCGCCCCCGGCGGACCGACGAAGAGGGTCGGCGGCACGTAGGACCAGTCCCGGCCGACGAGCCCGCTCAGGATCCTGCCAGTGATCTCGCCGAGGTGGACGAACTCCGCGTCGAGCTCGGCCTGGATCTCGGGCAGGTCCCGGTGCGTCCCGACGAGGGGCAGACGCTTGCCGGCGATCTTGCGGGCCTCGTCGACGGGGTTGTTATCCCCCTTCTTGCCCTTGGGCAGGTGCTCGGTCGAGGCGAGCACCATGCGGCTCGGGCCGAAGAGGATGTCGCCGGCGCTGTACGTCCGGCCGTCCTCGACCGGCCTGGTCGGCTTGGCCGGCGCCGGGTCCCGCACGATCCCGGAGCGGTCCTCCGCCAGGTCCGCCAGCGCCGACAGGTCGTCGTCCTCCGGGGCGGCCTCCGGCTCCTCCTTCACGGGGCCCTCGGCGATGCCTTGAACGACGACGCCGAGGAAATACGCCAGGTCGCGGACGTCGCCGTAGGCGTGGAGGAGTTGGTCGTTCCGGGCCTCCGGGACGTAGGGCGCCGCGTCGGCTCCCACGGGCGGCATGCGCGAGGCGATCAGGTACTCGATCGCCGACCGGAGGAGCCGGAACGGGAGCGCGCTGACGCTCGGCGTGGAGCTCGTCATGCGGTACGCGTCGAACGCCAGCCCGGCGCAATGGGCGGCCGCGCCCGGGCAGCCGAAGCCGGCCTCCCAGATCCAGCACCGCATGACGAGGTCGTCGAGCTCCATGCGGGTCTCGCCCAGCATCTCCTCGCCTTCCCAGTGGAAGTCGGCCCGCGACACGGCCAGGGCGCAGGACCGGCGCGCGACGCGCAGGTTGGCCAGCGTCGGATCGTCCTGGAGCCGGCGGAGCGTCGCGTAGAGGCGGGGCGGGAGCCGGTGCTTCGACCCAGTCTTCACCAGGGGGAACAGGTAGGCCGCGACGTCGATGCGGACGTCCTCGCCGAGGAACTCCGCGCCGGCGAGGAGCTCCCGGCTCGTGTTGGGGATGCCGCCCCGGGCGGGCGTCTTGCTGATGAAGCTGTCGCGGGCGAGGCGGACGGAGAGGACGGCCTGCGCGCGAGCGCGGGCCTGGTGGTCGGACATCTTGGGCATGGGGGTCTCGCAGGCAGAAGGACACGCGGGGTCGATCCGAGCTCGGGGCTCAGGCTATCGAGGCGGTCCGTTTCTGCAGGCGCGAGGTCATGGCGAAGGTCGTGCTCCGTGGGAGTCCGCAAGATGCATGAAGGGGTGGTCCCGTTCAAGACGGTCCGGGGGCTCGCTGAAATCCTGGTGTACGAAACCCTGGACTGATCCAGTCAACACGACGGGATGCCCCTGGAAATGTGCGGTATAACGATCATTCTGGTCCGAAACCCCCGAAATGTTCGCGATAGCACGCATTTCGGGATGCCCAGTATGCTGGGCATAACCTCGGGATCCGCTACGGATGCCCAGGATGCTGGTCATCCGATGTTACAAACGGCTGACAAGAACCCGGATCGGTCACCCGTTTGTAACATCGCCACCGCAACGACTATCGGGATCCCGCTTGATAGCCGACCCAATGATCCGCTTTTGACCCTCAAAGTTCCGCACCAAATCAACCTAGAGTAAGCGGGCTGCCTGATACTAATCGGGTGGCCCGTTTCATCATGCGGCAGGCTGCAAGCGGTTTGTGATGTGCAGCGGGCAGGACATAGGGCGTTCCCACATGCTGGAGCGGGTCTATCTGCAAAATCAAATCCTTATGCCGAACCGTCTCGCACCCTCTCGAACGCTTATGCGGGTTCGAGGATCGTAGTCAGCCGCCCCGATGGGGTGCCAGGTTGATTTCCCGTGGACCTCTCCGACCGACGACCGGCCCGATGCAATGGTGACGGCACCATCGGCCGATCCCAGTCCCTTGAATGTCTGCGGCGCCTGCTCTCCCGGTGCCGAGCATGCGGGATCGCCTTCCACGGCTATCGGCTCGGTGTCGATGGCGTAGTCCAGGTCGACCGTTCGAGGTGGCGGATCGAATGCCCCCGGGCCGCCCAGGCAGGCTGCCCGCTCGGGTGTGCCGAGTTCCGTCTCGCCCTGCGCACGGCCGCGCCTGCGGACTGAAAGGCCACCGTCCCAGGGTCGACCAGCGAGCGACCCGCGATCCTAATGCGTCCCTTATAAAATCGTCCGAGCTTCCGTCTCGAACCCTAATGCGGTTCGCGTCCACATTGGTCCTGGGCGAGACCGGTCCTGCATCGGCCCCCGAACCGAACGGACCGACCATGCTCGACATCGCCTTCATCGCCGCGGGGCTCGCCTTCTTCGGCCTGGCCGCCGGCTACGCCGTCCTCTGCGAACGCCTCTGAGGCTCGCCATGACCCTCGACCTGACGCTTGGCGCCCTCGTGACCCTGGGGCTGCTCGGATACCTCACCTACGCCCTCGTCCGCCCCGAGCGGTTCTGAAGGAACGCCTCCCATGACCATCAACGGCTGGATACAGATCGCGCTGTTCTGCGCGGTCGTCCTCGCGCTTGCCCGCCCTCTCGGCGGCTACATGACCCGTGTCTTCACGGGTGAGCGAACCTTCCTTTCGCCCGTGCTCGCCCCCGTCGAGCGTGGGCTTTACCGCGTCGCCGGCATCGACGCCCGCCAGGAGCAGCACTGGCTGTCCTACGCCCTGGCCATGCTCGCCTTCCACGTGCTCGGCTTCCTCGCCCTGTACGCGCTGCTGCGCTTCCAGGCGGTCCTGCCGTTCAACCCGGACGGGCAGTCCGCCGTCGCGCCGGACCTCGCCTTCAACACGGCGGCGAGCTTCGTGACCAACACGAACTGGCAGAACTACGGCGGCGAGACGACGATGTCTTACCTCACGCAGATGCTGGGGCTGACCCACCAGAACTTCCTGTCGGCGGCTACCGGCATCGCCCTGGCCGTCGCCCTGGTGCGCGGCTTCTCGCGCGCCTCAGCCGCCACCGTGGGCTCGTTCTGGGTCGACCTGACCCGGACCACCCTCTACGTGCTGCTGCCGATCTGCGTCGTCTACACGCTGTTCCTGGTCTCCCAGGGCATTCCCCAGACCTTCGGCGGGGCCATCGAGGCCACCACCCTGGAAGGCGCCAAGCAGACCATCGCGGTCGGCCCGGTCGCGAGCCAGGTCGCGATCAAGATGCTGGGCACCAACGGCGGCGGGTTCTTTAACGTCAACGCGGCTCACCCGTTCGAGAATCCTACCGCCCTCGCGAACTTCGTCCAGATCGTCTCGATCTTCGCCATCGGCGCGGCGATGACCAACGTCTTCGGCCGCATGGTCGGCGACGAGCGCCAGGGCTGGGCGATCCTCGCTGCTATGGGCGTGCTGTTCCTAGCGGGCGTCACCGTCGTCTACTGGGCCGAGAGCGCCGGCAGCCCCGTTCTCAACGCGTTCGGCCTGACCGGCGGCAACATGGAGGGCAAGGAGGTCCGCTTCGGCATCGTCGCCTCGGCGCTGTTCGCGGCCGTCACCACGGCGGCGTCCTGCGGTGCCGTCAACGCCATGCACGACAGCTTCACGGCGCTCGGCGGCATGATCCCGCTGATCAACATGGAGCTTGGCGAGATCATCGTCGGCGGCGTCGGGGCCGGCCTCTACGGCATCCTGGTCTTCGTCATCGTGACGATCTTCGTGGCCGGCCTGATGGTCGGTCGCACGCCCGAGTACCTCGGCAAGAAGATCGAGGCCAAGGAGGTCAAGATGGCGATGCTCGCCATCCTGTGCCTGCCGCTGATGATGCTGGGGTTCACGGCACTGGCCACCGTGGTCGCCGCCGGCCTCGCGGGCCCGGCCAACGCCGGCCCGCACGGCTTCTCGGAGATCCTGTACGCCTTCACCTCGGCGGCGGCGAACAACGGCTCGGCCTTCGGCGGGCTCACAGGCAACACCCTGTTCTACAACACCACGCTCGGCCTCGGCATGCTGTTCGGCCGGTTCTTCGTGATCGTCCCGGCGCTCGCCATCGCAGGGTCGCTCGCCGCCAAGAAGACGGTGCCGGCCTCGGCCGGGACGTTCCCGACGCATGGGGGCCTGTTCGTCGGCCTGCTGGTCGGCGTGATCCTGATCGTCGGCGGCCTGACCTTCTTCCCGGCGCTGGCGCTCGGACCCATCGTCGAGCACCTCGCCGGCGGCCTCGGCCAGACCTTCGCGGCGGGGGGGTGAGGTGCAGGACGCCATGCTTCCATCCCGCAACCGCGCCGCCATGCGGCGCACCCTCGCACGTCACCGGCCGAGGCCGCCGACATGGGACCGGGTCCGACGGGACCGCCGCGACCTCCGCCTCTCGGACGTCATCCTCGGCATGCTCGGCCTCACGCTGCTCGGCGCCCTCGGCATCATGGCCGGGGCGGCCCTCCTCGGCACCGCCCTGGCCCCCTGAGCCCCCACTCGGCGGCGCGTGACCGCGCCGCCGCCCGAGATGCCTCACCATCCAATCGGACAACCGCAATGGCCCGCCCAAACTCCACGAGCCTGTTCAGCGCCGCCCTCGTCGGCCCGGCGCTCGTCGGCGCCCTGACAAAGCTCGACCCCCGGAAGATGATCAAGAACCCGGTCATGTTCGTGGTCGAGGTCGTGGCCGCGCTCACCACCGTCCTGTTCATCCGTGACGTCGTCACCGGCGGCGCGAACCTCGCCTTCTCCGGGCAGATCATCCTCTGGCTGTGGTTCACGGTGCTGTTCGCCAACTTCGCCGAGGCCATCGCCGAGGGGCGCGGCAAGGCCCAGGCCGATAGCCTGCGGCGCACCCGCACCGAGACCATGGCCAAGCGCCTGAAAGGCACCGGCCGGGACTTCGAGACCATCCCCGGCAACGACCTGAAGGTCGGCGACGTGGTCCTGGTAGAGGCCGGCGACATCATTCCATCGGACGGCGAGGTCATCCTCGGCGTGGCAGCGGTGAACGAAGCCGCCATCACCGGCGAGTCCGCACCCGTGATCCGCGAGTCGGGCGGCGACCGCTCGGCGGTGACCGGAGGCACGCAGGTGCTCTCCGACGAGATCCGGGTGCGCATCACGGCCGCGGCCGGCTCGACCTTCGTCGACCGGATGATCGCCCTGGTCGAGGGCGCGTCGCGCCAGAAGACCCCGAACGAGATCGCGCTCAACATTCTGCTCGCCGGGCTGACCCTGATCTTCGTCTTCGCCGTGGCCTCGATCCCGAGTTTTGCGTCTTATGCCGGCGGTGCGATCCCGTTGATCGTGCTGGTCGCCCTGTTCGTGACGCTGATCCCCACGACCATCGGCGCGCTCCTGTCGGCCATCGGCATCGCCGGCATGGACCGGCTGGTGCGCTTCAACGTGCTCGCCATGTCGGGCCGGGCCGTAGAGGCGGCCGGCGACGTCGACACGCTGCTGCTGGACAAGACCGGCACGATCACGCTGGGCAACCGGCAGGCCACCGAGTTCCGCCCCGTCCGCGGCGTGACCGAGCAGGACCTCGCCGACGCCGCCCAGTTGGCCTCGCTAGCCGACGAGACCCCGGAGGGGCGCTCCATCGTCGTGCTGGCCAAGGAGAAGTACGGCATCCGGGCCCGCGACATGGCGAGCCTGAACGCGACCTTCGTGCCCTTCACCGCCCAGACCCGGATGAGCGGCGTCGATCTCGACGGTTCTTCCATCCGCAAGGGCGCCGTCGATTCCATCATCGCCTCGGTGAGTTCACAGCCGATGGCGACCCGTGGCTCCGGCGCGGCGCTGGCTTTCAGCCCAGGCGTCGCCGACGAGACGGTCCGCGAGATCCAGGCCATCGCCGAGGACGTCGCCAAGGCGGGCGGCACCCCGCTCGCCGTGACGCGGGACGGCCAGCTTCTCGGCGTCGTCTACCTCAAGGACATCGTGAAGGGCGGTATCCGCGAGCGCTTCGCCGAACTCCGGCAGATGGGCATCCGCACGGTGATGATCACCGGCGACAACCCGATGACCGCGGCCGCCATCGCGGCCGAGGCCGGCGTCGACGACTTCCTCGCCCAGGCCACCCCCGAGGACAAGCTCGCCCTGATCCGCAAGGAGCAGTCCCAGGGCAAGCTCGTCGCCATGTGCGGCGACGGCACCAACGATGCCCCGGCGCTCGCCCAGGCCGACGTCGGCGTCGCGATGAACACCGGAACGGTCGCGGCGCGCGAGGCCGGCAACATGGTCGACCTCGACAGCGACCCGACCAAGCTCATCGAGATCGTCGGCATCGGCAAGCAGTTGCTGATGACCCGCGGGGCGCTGACCACGTTCTCCATCGCCAACGACGTCGCCAAGTATTTCGCCATCATCCCGGCGATGTTCCTGGTGCTCTACCCGCAGCTCCAGGCCCTCAACGTCATGGGCCTCGCCTCGCCCGAGAGCGCGATCCTCTCGGCCATCATCTTCAACGCGCTCATCATCGTCGTCCTGATCCCGCTGGCGCTGAAGGGCGTGTCCTACCGGGCGGTCGGGGCCGGGGCGCTGCTGCGCCGGAACCTTTTGATCTACGGCCTCGGCGGCATCCTGGTGCCCTTCGTCGGCATCAAGGCCATCGACCTCGCCATCACCGCCCTGCACCTCGTCTGAGCTGCCGCCGCACACCACCTTTGGGACCATCGTCATGCTGAACCAGCTTCGCCCCGCCCTCGTCCTGCTGATCGCCCTGACGGCCATCACCGGGCTCGCCTACCCCCTCGCGATGACCGGCATCGCGGGGGCGATCTTCCCGGCCAAGGCCGCCGGCAGCCTGATCGAGCGCGACGGCAAGGTCGTCGGCTCCAGCCTGATCGGCCAATCCTTCACCGGCGCCGGATACTTCCACGGTCGCCCCTCGGCCACGAGCGCCGCCGACCCGGCCGACGCCGCCAAGACCGTCCCGTCGCCCTACAACGCCGCGAACTCGTCGGGCTCGAACCTCGGGCCGACGAGCGCCGCCCTAGCCGAGCGGGTCAAGGGCGATCTCGACGCCCTCAAGGCCGAGAACCCCGGTAAGCCCGTCCCGGTCGACCTCGTCACCACCAGCGGCTCGGGCCTCGACCCGGACATCTCGCCGGACGCCGCCCTGTTCCAGGTGCCCCGGGTCGCCAAGGCGCGCAGCCTGCCCGAGGATCGGGTGCGTTCCCTCGTGGAGGCGCAGGTCCAGGGTCGTCTCCTCGGCATCCTCGGCGAGCCCCGCGTCAACGTGCTCGCCCTCAATCTCGCCCTGGACGGTTCGGGGTCGAAGTAGAACCGCCGGATGACAGGCCGCCCCATGTCGACGCCGCATCGCGATCCGGACCGTCCCTCGCCCGACGCCTTGCTGGAGGCCGCGCGTCGGGAGGAAGGCGGACGGGGTCGCCTCAAGATCTTCCTCGGGGCGGCCCCGGGGGTCGGCAAGACCTACGAGATGCTCACCGTCGGGCGCGCGCGGCTCAAGGCCGGCACCGACGTGGTCGTCGGCGTGGTCGAGACGCACGGGCGCGCGGAGACCCTGGCGCTCGTGGAGGGCTTCGAGGTGCTTGGCCGGCGGTCAGTCGCGTACCACGGCACGGCGCTCGACGAGATGGACCTCGACGGATTGCTGGCCCGCAGACCCGCCCTGGCGCTGGTGGACGAGCTCGCCCACACCAACGCGCCGGGCTCGCGCCATCCGAAGCGCTACCAGGACGTCGAGGAACTGCTCGACGCCGGCATCGACGTCTACACCACCCTCAACATCCAGCACGTCGAGAGCCTGAACGACGTCGTCGCGCAGATCACCCGCATCCGGGTGCGCGAGACCGTCCCCGACGGCATCCTCGACCGTGCCGACGACATCGAGGTGGTGGACCTCAACCCCGACGACCTGATCCAGCGCCTCCGGGACGGCAAGGTCTACGTGAAGGGCAACGCCGAGCGCGCCCTCAAGCACTACTTCTCCCGCGGCAACCTGACGGCCCTGCGCGAGTTGGCGCTCCGCCGCACCGCCGACCGGGTCGACGACGAGCTCATCAGCCACATGCGGGCCAACGCCATCGCGGGCCCGTGGGGAGCCGGGGAGCGGGTGCTCGTCTGCGTCAGCGAGGACCCGAACTCCGCCGGCCTCGTGCGCCACGCCAAGCGCCTCGCCGACCGCCTGCACGCGCCGTGGACCGCCATCACAGTGGAAGGCCCGCGCAGCCTGTCCCTCGACGAGGCCGCGCGCGACCGCATCGCCGACACCCTGCGCCTCGCCGACCGGCTGGGCGGGGACGCGGTCACGCTCCCCGGCGGCCGGCGCGTCGCCGACGACATCCTCGCCTTCGCCCGCTCGACCAACGTCAACCACGTCATTCTCGGCAAGGCCGAACGCTCGCCGCTGTTCGAGCTCCTCAACGGCTCGGTGGTGCACGACATCATCCGCCGGTCCGGCAACATCAGCGTGCACGTCATCACCGGCGAGGCCACCAGGGCCGATCCGGTTCCGGCGAAGACGGTCGCGACGGCGGTCGAGAAGCGGCCCGTCGAGATCCTGCCCTACGCCGTCGGGCTCCTCGGCACGGGGGCCGCCCTCGGGCTCGCGCTGCTGGTCGAGCCCTATCTCGGCGTCGAGAACGCCGACCTGATCCTGCTGACCGCCATCGTCGCCGTCGCGGTGCGCTTCGGGCTGGGGCCGTCGCTCGTGGCCGTGGTCGCCGCGTCGCTGGCCTACAATTTCTTCTTCCTGCCGCCGGTCTACACCCTCACCATCGCGGACCCGACCAACATCGCCGCGTTCCTGCTGTTCACGGTGGTGGCGGTGGCGGTCTCGAACCTGGCGTCCCGATCCCGTCGCGAGGCGGTGGTCTCGCATGGCAGGGCGCGGGCCACCGAGCGGCTCTACGGCTTCAGCCGCAAGCTCGCCGGCTGCGCCACCCTCGACGACGTGCTCTGGGCGACCTCCGCCCAGATCGCCGCCATGCTGAGGGTCAGGGTTGTCGTCCTGCTCCCCGATCAGGGAGCGGTCTCCGTCCGGGCGGGCTTCCCGCCCGAGGACACGCTCGACGCGGCCGACCTGGGCGCCGCGAAGTGGACCTTCGACAACGAGCGGCCCGCGGGGCGGGGCGCCGACACGCTGCCGGGGGCCAAGCGGCTGTTCCTGCCCATGCGGACGGGCCGCGGCATCGTCGGCGTGATCGGTCTGGACACCGACGGCACCGGACCGATCCTCTCGCCGGAGAGCCGGCGCCTGTTCGACGCGCTGGCCGACATGGCGGCGCTGGCCATCGAGCGGGTCCGCCTGGTCGAGGACCTCGACCGGGCTGAGCGCGCCGCCGAGACCGACCGGCTGCGCCAGGCCCTGCTCACCTCGATCTCGCACGACCTGCGCACCCCTCTGTCCTCGGTGCTCGGGGCGGCCACGACCCTGCGCGACCTCGACGAGGCCTTGGCCGCAGACGCCAAGAGGGACCTTCTCGACACCATCATCGAGGAATCCGAGCGGCTGAACCGATTCATCGTCAACCTCCTCGACATGACCCGGCTTGAGGCGGGGGCCGTGGCGGCGAGCCTCACGCCGCAGGACGTCGGCGAGACCGTCGACACCGCCCTGCGCCGCTTAGGCTCCATCCTCGCCGGCCATCGGGTCGAACTCGATCTTCCGGCGACCCTGCCGGCCCTGCGCCTCGATCCGGTGCTGTTCGAGCAGGTGCTGGTCAACCTCCTCGACAACGCCGCCAAGTACGCCCCCGAGGGGTCCGCCGTCACCGTCAGGGGCTCGGTCGAGCGTGGGCAGGTCCGCCTCATGGTCCTCGACGAGGGCGATGGCCTGCCCGAGGCGGACGTCGAGCGCGTGTTCGACAAGTTCTACCGCGTCCGGAAGGGCGATAGTGTCCGGGCCGGGACTGGCCTCGGCCTCGCCATCGCACGGGGGTTCGTCGAGGCCATGGGCGGCACCCTGACGGCCGGCAACCGCCGCGACCGCCTCGGGGCCGTCTTCACCATCCTCCTGCCCGTCCCCCCGGCGGGAAACGCCCACGCGGATCTGGCGGCATGAGCATGAACATCCTCGTCATCGACGACGAGCCGCCGATCCGGAAGCTTCTGCGCATGGGCCTTGCGACCCAGGGCTACGAGACCTTCGAGGCACCCAACGCACGCGCCGCGCTGGACGTCCTGTCCCGTGAGACCGTCGACCTGATCATCCTCGACCTCGGGCTGCCCGACATGCGCGGGCACGACCTCCTGCGCCTGATCCGCAAGGACCATCGCGACCTGCCCGTGGTGGTCCTGTCCAGCCGGGACGACGAGGCGGGCAAGGTCGAGGCGCTCGACCTCGGGGCGGACGACTACGTCACCAAGCCCTTCGGCATGGGCGAGCTGCTGGCTCGCATCCGGGCGGCCCTGCGCCACCAGCTCGCGGTCCAGGGCGAGCGCGCCCTGTTCGAGGTCGACGGCCTCAGCGTCGACCTCGTGCGCCGCCTGGTCCGGGTCCGCGGCGAGGAGGTGAAGCTCACGCCGCGCGAGTACGACTTCCTGCGCGTCCTGATTCAGCATGCCGGGAAGGCCTTGACCCACGCCCAACTCATGAGCGAGGTCTCCACCTCGTCCGACCCGCAGTACCTGCGGGTCTACATGCGCCAGCTTCGCCTCAAGCTGGAGGCCGATCCCGAGCGCCCGCGCATCCTCCTGACCGAGACCGGCGTCGGCTATCGCCTACGTGCCCCCGAGGACGAGGCCCGGGCTTGATGGCGTGTTTCGCCGCGCATGATGGTGAACCCTTCGAGATCCTTCCGGACCCGGGCGCTTGAGCGAGCCCCTCGACCCTTACCGCAGTCCCGCGACCGAGCCGACCCGAATGACCATCGACGAGATCCTATCGCCCGACCAAGTCGCCGTCGGGGTCCGCACGGCGAGCAAGGCCGCGCTCCTGGACGACCTGGCGCGCCGGGCCGCCCAGGCGCTCGGCCTCGATGCCGCGTCGCTGCGGACGGCCCTGGAGAAGCGAGAGGGGCTCGGTTCGACCGGGGTCGGGGACGGCATCGCGTTGCCGCACGCCCGGCTGGAGAGCGTCAGGCGCCCGTTCGGATGTTTGATACGCCTGCGCGATGCGGTGGATTTCGACGCCATCGACGAACGGCCGGTGGACCTCGTGTTCCTACTGCTGCTCCCGACCGATGCGCAGGGTTCGCAACTCAATGCCTTGGCCTGCGTCGCCCGCCGGATGCGTGATACCGAGGCGGTGGCGGCTATGCGGGGAGCCCGCGATGCCGGCGCGCTATACGCGAGCATGAGGGACAGCCGGACGGCACAGTGACTGTCTACAGGCTGTTGATCCAACGACACTGGATGCCGTGCACCCTGACCGTCCAGGATGGGTAGGCTTCTGCCGGTCCGCTTCCGGGCGGAAATGCAGAAGAGCGGACTTGTTGCCAGCACCTCACGCTTCTCAAGGGATGTCTGGAAGCTCCGGCTGGCAGTTCGCCTTGGCTGAGAAAAGTCGGTCTCGGTTAGCTCGCTCGAAGGGTCCGCCGCGCCACGAGGCCGAGGGTCGAGCCCTGCACGATGATGGTGAACAGCACCACGGCGTAGGTCGCTGCCAGGATCGCCGGCTTGGCCTCGCTCTCCGGGATTGAGAGCGCCAGCGCTACCGAGATGCCGCCGCGCACACCTGCCCATGTCAGGAACGGCACGTTGCCGAGTGAAAGGTTGCCGCCCCAGCGGAACAGCAGGACGGGCGCCGAGACTGCGACGAGTCGGGCGACCAGCACGATGGGGGCGGCGCAGGCGGCCAGCGCCAGGCCGGCGACCTGGAAACGCAGGACGAGCACCTCCAGGCCGATCAGCAGGAACAGGACCGAGTTCAGCACCTCGTCGATGAGCGTCCACAGAGCCGAGACGTACTTCCGCGTGGTGTCGCTCATCGCGTAGCGCGGGGCACGCTCGCCGATCAGCAGCCCGGCGGCCACCACCGCGAGGGGGCCGCTCGCGCCGAGCTTCTGCGCGATGGCGTAGGTGCCGGTGACGAGCGCCAGGGTAATCAGCACCTCCACGGGGAAGTCGTCGATGGCCTTCATCGCGCGGTAGGCGACGTAGCCGGTGACCACGCCGAGCAGCACGCCACCCCCAGCCTCGTGCACGAGCAGCGTCGCCACCCCGCCGACGCTCGTCGCCTCACCGCCCTTGCCGGACGCGAAAGCAACGAGCACCGTGAACAGCACAATGCCTATACCGTCGTTGAACAGAGCCTCGCCCTGCATCTCGGTTTCGAGGGCTTCCGGCACCTCGACATTCTTCAGCGTGGCCAGTACCGCCACCGGGTCGGTCGGGCTGATGAGGGCGCCGAATACCAGAGCCCAAGCCAGCGGCACCGGGCTGCCGAGCGCCTGTCCCGCCGCCCAGAAGGCCCCGCCGACCAAGGCGGTGGAGATGACGGTCCCGAGTAGCGCGAGGGTAGCGACCGCCATGGCCCGCTCCCGGAGCGCGCGGAGGTCGAGGTTCATGGAGCCCGCGAACAGCAGGAAGGCCAGCATGCCGTTCATGACCACGCCGGTGAAGTCGACTTGGTCAAGGACGCGGGTCAGGTCCTGGTAAAGGTGCTGCGCCGGGAAGGCGACGTCGACGAGCACCAGCGCCAGCGAGGCGAGAAGCCCCATCACCAGCAGGCCGATGCTATGGGGCATGCGCAGGAAGCGGCGGTTCAGCCAGCCGAACAGGGCCGAGAGGGTGAGCAGCAGCGCGGCAAGGTCGAAAATCGAGATCAAGGGTCGTCCTTCCCGGCAGCGGTCTTCCGGAACGCCCCATCGTGCCGGTCGTTGCCGGGCTCGGAAGGGGTCGGTCCACAACGATGAGCGCGCGCGTCAAAGCCTGGCTGGAAATCCTCGGCGACCTGTTCTGGCTCCGGCCGGCCCTCGTCGTCCTCGGCTGCATCCTTCTGGCCCAGTTCGGTGTCTGGCTGGAGACGGCCCACGTCGTCGGATACGACCCTTCCTCGCCGGATGCGAACTGGGGCTATTCCGGCGGGGCCGAAGGCGCGCGGGCGCTGCTCAGTGCCATCGCCTCCTCGAACATCGGGGTCGCCGGCACGACCTTCTCGATCACCATCGCCGCCCTGACCCTGGCCTCCGGCCAGATGGGGCCCCGACTCCTGCGCAACTTCATCCGCGACGGCCGCAACCAGACGGTGCTCGGCATCTTCCTCGGGACCTTCGCCTACGCGCTGATGGTCCTGCGGACGGTGCGCACCGTGGAGGAGGTTCCGTTCGTCCCGCACCTCGCCATCACCGGCGCCCTCCTCCTGGCGCTGGTCGCGGTCGGCACGTTGGTCTGGTTCGTCCACCACATCGCCACGAGCATCAACATCGAGACCGTGGTCGATGCCGTCCAGCAAGACCTGTGCAAGGCCATCGCGACGCATACCCGTGACAAGCCGGGGACCGACCGGCCCGACGATACCCCGACCGGAAGAGCCGTGGCCGCGACTGGCGGTGGCTACGTCCAGGCCCTTGACGAGGAGGCCTTGGCGGACTGGGCCGTCGAGCGCGGGATCAGGGTCACGCTACGGGTACGGCCCGGCGACTACGTGCCGAGCGGCTTCCCCGTCGCGTTCCTGTCGGCGCCGGCCGAGGGCGCCGAGGTCGCCGTCCTCGACGCCGTGACGCTGGGGCGCCGCCCCGCCGCGCTCCAGGATCCCGAATACTCGGTGCGGCAGTTGGTGGAGATCGCGGTCCGGGCGCTCTCGCCCGGCATCAACGACCCGTTCACCGCCGGCAGCGTCGTCGACCATCTCGGCGACGCGCTATGCCGGATAGCCCCGCGGCACCTGCCGACCGGAGTGGTGCCGCGCGAGGGACGCCCGGTGCTGGTCCGTCCGGTCACCGACTACGACGGGCTGTGCGATGCTATGTTCCACATGATCCGCCAAAACGCTGCCGGCTCGGTCCACGTACTCGGTCGGATGCTGGACGTTCTCGCCCGCGTCGCCGAGGTCGAGAGGCGGCCGGACCGTGCGGCTGAGCTTTCCCGGCATGCCGGTCTCGTCATCGCCGCCGCCCGCCGCGACGTGGCGGAGCCGTCCGACCTCGCCGACTTGGAGGAGCGCTACCGGCGGTTCGGCGAGATCGCGGCGGGCGGCTAGTAGGCCCCATCGTCGGGGATGTTCAGGAGGTTGCCGCAGGCCTTGCAGTGCACGGCGTCCGGCTCGTGGCGCTGCAACCCGCAGGCGTTGCATGGGAAACGAACCTTGTAGGGGCGGAACACCACCTGCGCGAGGCGGAAGAACAGCGTCACCCCGCAGATCATCACGAACACGGACAGTAGCCGGCCGCTCGGCCCCGGCAGAGTGATGTCGCCGTAGCCAGTCGTCGTGAGCGACGTGACGGTGAAGTACAGGGCGTCGACTGGCGTCTGGATGGCCGGGTTGTGATCGTGCTGTGTGGCGTAGACGATACCGGTCATCGTGAACACGAAGACCACGAGGTTGGTCGCAGCCAGGATCGCGTCCTCGTTGCGGCGGAACAGGTCGCTGTCCTGCCTCAGCCGCTCCAACAGGTGGTAGGTTCGCAGCAGGCGCAAGGTCCGCAGGATGCGCAGGAAGCCGACGCCCTCGACCAGCACGGGGGCGAGGAACGAGGCCACCGCCACCAGGTCCGTCCAGGTGCTGAGGTGCCGGAACTCGCGCAGCGGCGCTCGGCTGACGAACAGACGGGCCGCGAAGTCCAGCAGCACGCACAGGCCCAGCGCCACGTCGCTGGCGACGATCCAGGGGCTCAGCGGCAGGAATGAGGTGACGACCACGAAGGCGATGGTCGCGACATCGAACACGAGCAGGCCGTAGCGGAAGCGATGCGCGCGTCCGGTATCCTCCTCGTAGAGTTCGCGAAGCGTCGCGGTGAACGTCGTCATCGGTCGAAGGGCCGTAAGGGGCTGGATCTCAGAATTTAAGCATGATGCCGTACCCGGCCATCGCGGCCTCGGCATCCCCTGACAGCCAAGACAGCAGCATCAGGAAGCCCATCCCGAGAAGTAGAACCCCAGTCAGGGCTAGGATGAGATCGGATAGGCGGCCGTCGACGGTGCCGGTACGACGCCTTGGGAACTGACGAGGCATGATGCTTCACCGGGTTCTGGGAGGTCGAGGAAGGCTGATGCGGCCTGGTGCAGCGGCTAGGCATCGGCTGAGGTCTGGGCCGGGCGGGCCGGGGCGAACCGCAGCACCAGTGCACCGGCGGCCATGCAGGCCAGCGAGCCGATCAGCACGCCGACCTTGGTCTCGGCCTCAAGCTCGGGCGCATTTGCGAAGGCGAGCAGACCGATGAACAGGCTCATGGTGAAGCCGACGCCGCAGAGGAGCGAAATCCCGTAGACCTGCCACCATCCGGCATGGGCCGGGCGCTGCGCCAGCCCGAGCTTCACGGCGGCGAAGACGAGCCCGAACACCCCGACCTGCTTGCCCACGAACAGGCCGAGCGCAACGCCGAGCGTCACCGGATCGAGGAGCACCCGCGGCGTAATCCCCGCCAGCGATACGCCCGCGTTGGCGAAACCGAAGACCGGCAGGATCAGGTAGGCCGACCAGGGATGGACCGCGTGCTCCAGGATGTGCAGTGGCGAGGTCGGATCGTCCGGCTTGCCGACGCTCAGGCGCAGCGGGATGGTCAGGGCCAGAAGCACGCCGGCGATAGTCGCGTGGACGCCCGACGCGAGCACGAACACCCAAAGAACGGCGCCGAGCAGCAGGTACGGCCACAGGCGTGCCACGCCAGCCTTGTTGAGCCCGTAGAGCATGGCCAGCGTCAAGGCGGCCCCGCCTAGCATCGGGAGCGACAGGTCGGCGGTGTAGAACAGGGCGATGATCAGCACGGCGCCGAGGTCGTCGATGATGGCGAGGGCCGTCAGGAAGATCTTGAGCGAAACCGGCACTCGCGAGCCGAGCAGCGCTAGAACGCCGAGGGCGAAAGCGATGTCCGTCGCGGCCGGGATGGCCCAGCCCCGCAGCGTCTCGGGCGAGTTCCAGTTGACTGCGGCATAGACGAGCGCAGGGGCGGCCATGCCGCCGAGCGCGGCCAAGCCAGGCAGCACCCGGTCGGGCCAGGTGCGCAGGCGTCCGTCGAGCACCTCGCGCTTGATCTCCAGCCCGACGAGCAGGAAGAACACGGCCATCAGGGCATCGTTGATCCAGTGCAGGACCGACAGCGGGCCGAGATAGGTCTTGAGGGCGGCGAAATAGGTGTCCGCCAGCGGCGAGTTCGCCACCGCCAACGCGAGCGCGGCGCTGGCCATCAGGACGAGACCGCCGCCGGCCTCGCTGACGAGCATATCACGGAACACCGACAGGGGTCGGCGGCGAGGCCGCGGAACGGCACGAGAAGGCGACGACACGGGCGCGGGTCTCCGGCGCTGGCGGCCCGACCAACGCTCGACCTGCCGATCCGACCGACGGACCGCGCACCCACTGCGGCCTATCGCATCGAAATCGAGCAGCCACAACCCACGCCTGGGTGCTTCGCCAACGGGAGCAGGCCGCAAGGGCGACCTTCGCGATGAGACCATCTGGAAGGATGGGATAGGTCGAAAGGCAGTCGTCCGCCGATGGCAGGCTTTGTCTGCTTTTGAGATGTCGGCAGGGGCCGCTCACTGGCTGGGTTGGTTCGAACTCCGCCGCGGTGATGGGGTGGTATCAACGCTCGGATTTGCTTCGAGCGAGCCCTGGGTTGTGCCGGTCACGTTCCGCGTGGTCCGAGGAGGATGACCGCGGCACCGAGGAGGCAGATCGCAGCGCCGCCGACGTCCCATCGGTCGGGGCGGTGCCCCTCGGCCAGCCAGAGCCATAGGATCGACGAGACGATGTAGACGCCGCCGTAGGCCGCGTATGCGCGTCCCGCGCTCTCGCTGTCGACGAGGGTCAGCAGGTAGGCGAACAGGGCGAGCGACGCCATGCCGGGCGCCAGCCACCACGGCGAACGGTCGAGGCGAAGCCACGCCCAGAAGGCGAAGCATCCGGCAATCTCGGCGACCGCGGCGCCGGCGTAGGCGAGAAATGTCATCCCGCCGGCATCCGGCGCCCCACGTCCTTGGTCAAGCCCAGTTGCGAAGCGACCGTCTGGTCAGACGAGGTCGAGGGAAACCGTCCCGAGATCCCCGAAGGATGCGCTGACCCGCTGGCCCGGGACGACCCGCACGAGGCCAGTGCAACTCCCCGTCGTGACGACCTCGCCGGCTTCCAGGCGGCGCCCGCGGCCAGCCAGCCACCGTGCCGTCCAGGCGACGGCGGCGATGGGTGCGCCGAGTGTATCCCCCCCCCACCCCCGGGTGACGGCATGGCCATCGAGGTCGATACGGACCTCGGTCGAGGCGAGGTCGACGGGACGTCCGTCGCGCACCCTGGGCCCGAGCACATGGACGACGTCGAGCCCGAGTTCGGCAGTGGCCGTCGACGCGTTCAGTGGGATGCCATGGGGGACGCGACGTCCGATGATATGCAGTTCGAGATGGCAGGCGAGGCAGGCATCGGCCGCCTCGCGCTCTCCGGCCGGACCTTCCGATACCTCCCCCAGCGGGTGCCCGAGGACAAAGCAGTACCCGGCCCCGACCCCGATGATCCCCCGCGGCAGGAGGAAGGTCGAGCCGTCGTCCAGAAGCGCTCCGCGACGCAGTGGGGCGATCACCGGTTCCGTGCATCCCAGGAGCCGGGCGGTCATCTGGCTGGTGGCGCACTGCGCGTAGCCGACGTGGCCGTCCGCCAGGATGCGCAACGTCGCCTCCTGCACGTCCTCGGCCTCGTCCATTCCGGCCAGGCGGTGGAGGCCTGCGTCGAGGCTCTCACCGCCTGAGCGATGGGCGGACGCGAGGCTCTCCGCGATCCGCTCGATCTCGTCCGGGGCCAACGTCATGATCTGCGGCTTCGGGCGAGTGATGCGCCAAGGCCGTGGTTCTGCCGTGCCGACTGCCATCGCATCCGACGGTCCCCCCTTCGGCGCCCGTGCTCCCGCGTGGCGAAATGCTGGATCAGCGCCATCGCCGGCAATCCGATGCAGAGCGTCGCCACGGTTACGGAGACCGACAGGCCCAGGGCCCACCCGGCGGCGCCACCGAGCACCAGGATGGCCCCCGCCGCCACGTACCGTGCGACGAGGCGGCGGGCACTGCGGGCCCGCAGTCGTTGGGCGCCACCGTTCATCTCAGATCCGGAGTTCGATGCGGTCCGTCGCGATCACGACGGCGTCCGGTCGATGGCCGGTGAGGTCGACCGCGTAGTGGAGCGCGTCGTGCCGCGTGCGGAAGAGCCCGCCGCCCAGGCCGTGGGTCTCTACGGCGACCCAGCGACCCTGCGGGTCCTGGCCGACGACGAAGCTCGTGGTGGGGAATTGCGGGGCCTCGGCGACGATGGCGGGGGCCGGAAGGGGGACGGGCATGGATCGGCTTGGGTTCGCGCGATCCATCGTCGGGACCGCATCCATAACCTGAGCCTGGCCGCATAAAGGTTCGAGCGGGAGACTAGGCCATCCGCATAAGTGTCCCATCAGGATTCGATGCGAAGGCGCGGATCTGCGGCGAAACTCACTCGCAACGGAGCCTCCCGCAGCCCACCTTTGCTTTCGGCGACTAGGCGCCGACG
Organism: Methylobacterium sp. WL12; assembly: GCF_008039475.1. Lineage (NCBI taxonomy): Bacteria > Pseudomonadati > Pseudomonadota > Alphaproteobacteria > Hyphomicrobiales > Methylobacteriaceae > Methylobacterium > Methylobacterium sp. WL12. Next base: position 54,415 of record NZ_VRUW01000026.1, read on the forward strand.
GGGGTAATCGCTTGCGCAAGGTGGGGTCGCCGATCCGGCGGGTGATCTGGCTGTGCTCGCCGCTCCTTGCGCTTGCCGTCGGCGGCCTCGCCTACGCCTACCTCTCGCGCCCGACCACTCTGGTCGTCGCCGTGGCCCCGAACGGAGGCCCGGAACCGGCGTTGATACGGGCCTACGCCGATGCCCTGTCCAAGGGAAAGGCGTCTATCCGCCTGCGGATCGTCCCCTACGGCGGGGTGCGTGAGAGCGCCGAGGCCCTTCAAGACGGCAAGGCCGACCTCGCCGTGGTACGGCCCGACGTGTCGATGCCGCGCAACGGGCTCACCCTGGCGGTCCTGCGCGAGCAGGCGACCTTCGTGGTAGCGCCCCACCAGGCCGGTATCGACGGGTTCCCCGCCCTTTCGGGCAAACGGTTGGGCATCCTCGCGTCCCGGAAGGCGGACCATGCCCTCGTTCGGAGCCTCGTCGAGCGACACGGCCTTGACCTGCGGGCCGACGTTCCGGAGGGCGACGTGCCCGGACGGACCGTGGCCCTCGTCCCGGTCGAGGAGGGCGACTTGGGCCGCTTCCTGTCCGAGGGCCGCATCGCCGCCGTGATCCTGCTGACCACGCCGACGTCGGCGGCCGCCCAACGCATCGTCGGGATCGTCCGGGGTGCGGACGCGAACGGCGAGGCGACGCTGTTCGGCGCGCCCGACGCCGCGTCTACCCTGGCTCGGCTTCCCCGGCTCCAGGCCGTGACCATTCCGGCCGGCCTCTACGACGGGCAGCCGCGCCTCCCCGCCGAGGACGTCCCGACGGTCGGGTCGTCCTACCGCCTCATGGCCCGTTCGACCCTGTCCCGGAGCGTCGCCGCGGAGGTGACCCAGCACCTGTTCGAGATGCGGACGCTCCTATCGGAGTCCGCGCCCGCGGCGGAGGACGTCACGCATCCGGCCTACGACACGACCGTCGGTGCGACCAGCGCACGGCTACCCATCCACCCGGGCGCCATCGACTATTACGAGCGCGAGCAGGAGAGTTTCATCGAGCGCTACGAGAGCTGGATCTACCTGGTCGCCATCCTCGGCGGCGGCCTCGGGTCCGTCGCCGCGTGGCTGCGCCAGCGGGTGGGACGCGTCCGGCGCGAGCGCATCGAGGTCGCGACCCTGCGGTTGCTGGAGATCCGCTCGAACGCCCGGAATGCGACCGACCGCGCCAAGCTGGAGACGATGGCGGGCGAGACCGACGACCTCGCGGCCAGCATCGCCCGCCATGCGATGAGGCGGACGAGCGAGCCCCGCACCCTGGCGGCGGCGACGCTCGCCGTGGATGCGGCGCGGTCCACCATCGCGAGGCGTCTCGGTCGCCCTATGGATGCAGACGCGACAGCGGACCGTTGCGGGGAAGGCGCTTAGATGACCCTGACAAACGACATCACCTTCGAGCGCATCCGCGAACGTGCCTTCGAGCTTTGGGACCGCAACCACAGACCGGAGGGACTCGACATCCGTTTCTGGCTCTTGGCCGAGCGGGAGCTCGGGGTGGAAGCCGCGGACGGGAATGGGCAGGCGCAAGAGGCCGACGCCCGCCGCGATGGGCGTACGTCATGAGCGGTGGCATGGCAGCGAGCGTCGGCGGGGGCGATGCACGGTCACCGGCGTCACTTGCGAAGGCCCCTGCCGCCGATGGTCCTGTCGCCGCCGTCGGGGCCGAGGTCCCGGGCATCGTCGCCTCCGGGGTCTATGCCGGCGGACGCCGGGTCGCGGACATCCGGATCGACGAGGCCGGGGATTGGGCGCGGCGGCCCGGCCACGTCGTCTGGATCGGCCTCTACCAGCCGTCGATGGAACTGCTCGTCGCGGTGCAGGGGCAGTTCGGCCTGCATCGCCTCGCCATTGAGGACGCGCGGCATGCCCACCAGCGCCCCAAGGTTGAACGCTACGGCGACGGCCTCTTCGTGGTCGTGCGTACCGCCCAGCTCATCGAAGCGCGCATCGCGCTAGGCGAGACGCAGATCTTCGTGGGGCGGGGTTATATCGTCACCGTCCGCCACGGAGCTTCGGCCTCGTATGCTCCCGTTCGGGAGAAGACCGAATCCTGCCCGAGGCAACTCGCTCACGGCGAGGACTACATCCTGCACGCCGTCCTCGACTTCATCGTCGACAACTACCGGCCCGTTATGGAGACGGTCATGGCCGAGGTCGAGGCCATCGAGGACCGCGTCCTGAAGCGCGAGTTGCTCCCGACCGAAGTCGAGCGCCTGTACCTGCTACGCCGCGATCTGCTGCGCCTGCGTTCGGCCGTGGTCCCGTTCGTTGAGGTCTGCCGCAAGCTCGAACACGACGACATGGTCGCCATCGACGAGGAGATGCAGCCCCTGTTCCGGGACGTTTCCGATCACCTTCGCGGCGTGCAGGAGGAGATCGACGCGATGCGCGAGGTGCTCGCCTTCGCCTTCGAGGCCAGCCTGATGCTGGGCCAGGCCCAGCAGACGGCCATTACGCGCAAGCTGGCGGCGTGGGCAGCCATCCTGGCGGTGCCGACCGCCATCGCGGGCATCTACGGCATGAACTTCGAGGGCACTCCGGGCCAGAGGTGCGCGTGACGATGGGCGTGCTCGAACATGCCGCATGATAGCACTGGCGAAGAATGCCGTATCCGTCCTGTGATACCGTTCCATCGAAGCCAAGACCGCCCGCAGCAGCGCGAGCACGTGCCTTAGGTCGCGCTAAGTTGCCCCAAGTTGTCGAGTAGCGGTTAGGATTTAACGCTCGGTACCGACTGCACCCGACCCAACCCAGCCGCATGGATTGCCCGGCGTTCTTCCTGAAAGCGGCCATTCGTCGGCCGTCCGGCAACTTCGGCTGAGGGTGGCAAGCGAACTCCGGCCTTGCGTCCGTAAGCGGACGTTCCGCATCCGACCCAACTCTACCGAAGACTGCATTTATAGGTACTCTCCTAAGCAGACATTCATCGGGTCGCAGAGAGTGGAAAGGGGTTTGGCGCCCCCTTTCCATCAACAGTTGGTGGCGAGCACCAAGAAATTCAGGCCGCCGCGCCCGCCGTGCGCGGCACAATAACTGGCGATCTTCCCATCAGCAGGACGTGGAAGGCCGCGCCGAGAACCGCACCAATCAACCAGCCCCAATCGCCGCCGTTCGGTACGATGCCGTAAGCGCCCATAGCAGCGAACCCGATGGAGACGATGCCTGCCCCCACGAGGGCGATGATCGCCTTCCTGTTCCAGCCACCCTCGAAGTAGAGCGAGCCGTTCGGGTCCATCGTGTAGAGATCCTCGATCACCACGTTCTGGCGCTTCACGATGTAATAGTCCGCCACCATGATCCCGAACATCGGTCCGAGGATCGCGCCGAAGACACTCACGAACAGCGTGATTGCCGAAGGACTGGAGACGAAGATCCAAGGGCAGACCATGACCGACAGGATCGAGGTGATGAGTCCCCCCAGTTTGAAATCGATCTTCTCCGGGTGGAGGTTGGCGATGTCGTAGGCCGGGGAAACGAAGTTCGCGACGATGTTGATGCCCATCGTGGCGACGATGAAGGTGATTGATCCCAGGGCCACGACCCATGGATTGCCGATGCGCTCCACGATCTCAATCGGGTCCATGATCGCCTTGCCGAAGACCTGTACGGTACCGGCGGTCACGATCACGGTGATGATCGCGAAGACGATGAAGTTCACCGGCAAGCCGAGGAAATTGCCGATCTTCATCGACCTCTCGTTGCGCGAGAATCGTGCGAAATCGCCGAAGTTCAGGAGCAACGCGGCGA
>NZ_VRUW01000270.1:0-219 GCF_008039475.1 Methylobacterium sp. WL12
GCGGCTGGCCGGCGATCTCGCGTTCGATGGCGTAGAGGGCGCCGATGCGCTCCAGCGCCTCCCCGGCGATAGCCGAGTCGGATTTGGCGTGAACGTCGAAGAACTTGCGCCGGGTGTGGGCCCAGCACGCCGCCTCGATCAGGGCACCGCCGGTGCGCCCGCCCTCGTAGAGGCGATTGAAGCCGGCATAGCCGTCGGCGTGCAGCACGCCCTGGAACC
>NZ_VRUW01000271.1:0-211 GCF_008039475.1 Methylobacterium sp. WL12
AGGACAGGGTTCCGGATCCTGGCGCGGCCACTTCCGTATGCGCTGGGGCGCTACCTAGGCTGAGGCCCTTATCGCCGCCAGCCGAGGACAGGGTTCCGGATCCTGGCGCGGCCACTTCCGTATGCGCTGGGGCGCTACCTAGGCTGAGGCCCTTATCGCCGCCAGCCGAGGACAGGGTTCCGGATCCTGGCGCGGCCACTTCCGTATGCGC
>NZ_VRUW01000027.1:0-57998 GCF_008039475.1 Methylobacterium sp. WL12
ACTCAATAACGCCATGTCGATCACTCCATGACCCCCCGACCAAAAAGCCAGGGGTGGGTTCAGACACGGGTCACTTCTCGATGGAAACTTCCGGCTCCGCCGGGTCAACTCTCAGCGGAAATCAACACCAGATCTCCTATGCCGGCCCCGGCGCCCTTGCCCGCGGCCGGCTCGCCCTCGAAATCGTGCGCGAGCGTCTCGCGCTCACCGGGGTGGCGTAGCGCGAGTTGCGCTGCGACCTGATCGGCGTCGACGCGCTGCACGGGCCGGCCCTGTCGGAAGGGCGGGAGCCCTACGAGGTCCGGGTCCGCGTCGCCGGGCGGACCGACACCCTCGCCGAAGCCGTGCGGATCGGCAACGAGGTCGAGACGCTCTACACCAACGGCCCCGCCGGCGGCGGCGGCGCCTGGAAGTCGGCCCGCGAGGTCGTGGCCGTGCAGTCGGTCCTCGTCCCGTCCACGCTGGCGACGCCGCGCGTGCAGATCGTAGAAGCCTGAGCAGGAGAGCGGATCATGAAGCCACGCGCGCTCGCCCACTCCCGCACCGGAGACAAGGGCAACACCTCGAACATCTCCCTGATCGCCTACGACCCAGCGGATTACGACCGTCTCGAAGCGCATGTCACGGCGGAGCGGGTGCAGGCGCATTTCCGCGAAATCGTGACCGGACAGGTCGTGCGCTACGCGCTGCCCAGGATCGGAGCGCTGAACTTCGTGATGACGGGCGCCCTCGGCGGCGGCGCGACCCGCTCGCTGGCGCTCGACGCACACGGCAAGGGCCTCGGCTCGGCCTTGCTCGATTTGGAGATCCCCGACTGAGCCGAGACGACCCTTGCGCGCGAGGTGACACGGCCCGCCGCGACGGCCGGGGCGGTGTCGCCGCCGGTGGCCGAGAAGGCGAGCGGGGCGTTGCTCGCGCCGAACACCGCTACCGGCCTAGGCACGGCGAAAGAGAAAGGTTTGGGCACGGGAGCGACTTTCGGTCGAGCTGCGCCGCATTCATCCGAACGTACAGGAAATCGCGCTGCCTCCGCATGTCCGCGAACAGGCTCAGCCGGCCGACCGTGCGGGCACGCTCGCCCGCGTGCCACGCGTGCGGCAGCCCGGTCTCGGCCATGCAAGTTGTGACGAGGGCATCGCCGATCCCGAGGATGGCCTTGGCCATCAATTCCAGGCGATCAGTTCCAGGGATGAGGCTCGGAGCGTCTGCGGGACCTGCCGACCGGTGTCGAAGGCTTCGCCGGTCATCCGCGCGCGAGAACGTTCCCGTGCGGCTCGTTCGCGACGAGACGCCGTCAGGTCGGCTGCACTTCCGTGTCCTTCACCGCGGGATCGTCTTCCACCGGGACCGTGGGCTGGGGTTGCGGGTCGGCCTCGATGTCCTCTTCGCTCGCCGGGACGACCTCGTCGAGTCGCGTGGGGTCTTCGATCAGGGCGCCCGGATCCTCGCCCGGCATCGGCGTGTCGGCATGGTTCATGACGTTGGTCTCTCTGGGACGAGGTCGGGGGAAGCGTTCAGGGGGAAGGCCCTATGGGGGCGCGGTGCCGCGCGCCGGCGCCCCCGGGATCGGACGGCGCCGTCAGGCGTCCGCGTCGTCGGCGTCGAGGATGCCTTCGAGGTCGCCGACCAGTGCGTCGAGCTGCTCGGAGGTGGAGCGGATCTTGAACGTCGTCCCGTCCTCCGCCTCCACGGCGATCTCCACGTGGTCGCCGACCTTGGCCGCCAGCGCCTGCTTCAGAATGTAGGTCGTCACGTCTGCCTTGTCGGCCATGCCGTCTCCTTCACGTTCGCCGCGGGCAACGCTGCGCAGAGGCGTTGGTTGGTGCGGCAGAACCTCGCGGCGGGGCGCAGCGGCTTGGTATCGCGCTCACGAACGCCGGCAGGGCATCTCGCCGGCGGCGATCAGGGCCTGGGCGATCGCCACCGTACGGCGGCTCTGGTGGCGGATGGCGTCGAGGTCCTCGCGCCGCGGGTCGGCGTTCTCGGCGCCGACGATGGCCGAGGCGCCGTAGGGCGATCCGGCCTCGAGCATCGCCGCGTCGGTGTAGCCCGGCGGGAGGATGACCATGCCGAGATGCGCCATCGGCGCGTAGAGCGACAACGTCACCACCTCCGAGCCGCCATGCGGCCAGGAGGCGACGGTGAAGGCGCCACCGACCTTGCCCGAGAGCGCGCCGCGCTTCCATTGCGGGCCGAGCAGGTCGAGGAAGGCCTTCAGCTCGGTGGCCATCGCGCCGAAGTAGCAGGGTGTGCCGAACAGGATCGCGTCGGCCCATTCCGCATCCTCGTGGGTCGGCGCCGGGTACAGCGCGTTCTGCCGCGCGGCGTTCTCCGTCCAGCCCTCGACCTTCGCCATCGCGTCGGCATCGGCGACTTCGCGGGCGCGGCGCAGACGCACGGTGGCGCCGGCGTCCCGCGCGGCGTCCGCGGCCGCCACGGCCAGCGCCTCGACGGAACCGGAGCGCGAGTAGAAGACGATCAGCACGCGGGCGGGATCGGAAAGGGGATCGGACACGGTGGTTTCCTTGGTCGAGATTTCTCCGACGTAGGGCGGCCGGCATCCGCGGGACCGCGCCCTGCCAAAGGGCCGCGCCGCGGCGGCCGGTCGCCAGCGCCACAGGGGTGGAGCCATCGCACACGCTGCACGTTGCCCGTCCGAAGTCCGATGCGATCGGGCGAGCGAGGTTTCACGGTGGCAGAACAACTCTCCGGACAGGCCGGCCGACAGGGCAAGCGCGGCAAGCCCGCCCTCTACGTGCTGGTCGCCAGCGTGGGACTGATGGTTGCGGCCCTCGTCGGACTGATGGTGTGGCAGGGCGCCAGCTCCCCGCCCGACTACGCGAGCCAGAGCCAGGCCGCGTCGCGCGCGCAGATCACCGGTTCCACGACCGGCCGGAGCGATGCCCCATCCTCGGCCAACACCAGCGCCGTGCCGGCTGGCAACCCGGCCTATCCGCAGCCCGCCAAGCGGGACGCCAACTGAACCCGTCGTCGAACCCGCCGTTCCCGGGTTCGACATCCTCCTGGGAAGCCCGACGATGACCTTGCGTTCCGAGACTCCGCCCTCTCCCGCCAACCTCGACTTCGGTACGCCGCCGGACGACGAGAACCCGACCTCGGCCCAGCTGAAGGCCGACATCGATAGCGGGCGGACCGGAGACAAGGTCAGCCACGGCGACGTCGGCGCGGCGCCGCTCGGGACCTGCGACGAGGCCGGCGACACGCCGCCGACCCCGCAACGGATCAAGCTCGCGCGCGAGAACGAGGCCGCGTCTGAGCGAGTCCGTGCCGCCGCCGACGTTCACGGCGAACGCTCCTGGGTGATGCCGCTGTTCTACGGCGCCGTGGTGGCGATCCCCGTCGTGGTCGGCGCCGCGATCCTCCTGCTGCGCTGATCCGAGGTCGTCGCGCGGCTCGCCGCTGGCGGCCTGTTCGCGTCAGACAGCGGAGATCGTTCCGACAGGGCGCTCGACCCTTCTGTCGGCATTCGTTTGCTCACCGGACATGGGCATTCAGAAAAATTGTTCGCTCATCGCCGTAAAATTCATACGGCGCATGCAAATCCAGCCCGCAACCAATCACGGTAACCTTTGTTGGAAAGCCATGCCGGCAAAGCGTAACCTCGATACGTGCTTCATCCTCGTCGTCGAGGACGACGACCTCGTGCGTCTCTACGCGGTCGAGATGCTGGAGGATGCCGGCTTCGCAGTCGTGGAGGCCCGCCAGGCCGACGAGGCTTGGTTCATCCTCCACGAGCGCTCGGATATCGGCGCGGTCTTCACCGACGTCGACATGCCGGGCACGATGTGCGGCGTGAAGTTGGCCGAACGCGTCTCCGAGGCGTGGCCCGACATTCGCCTGGTCCTGACCTCCGGCCGGCATCGCCTCGCGGATGAGGAGGTTCCCGATCACGGGCTGTTCGTGCCGAAGCCTTACAAGGCCTCCCAGGTCGTCGAGGCGCTCGAACAGGCTGCGTGACGGCGTCTGCCTGATTGGAAAATCCTCTGCGGCTCGTCGTCGAGCGCGCAAAATTTTTCGACAGGAACTGCGCCTTCGAGCGCCGTATCGTCGATGGCGTCCGTCAATTCTCAGTCGATCACTTCCACGATGCGGCGGGTGCCCGGCTCGACCAGCACGGGATGGTCGTTGACGATGGTGTAGTTGTAGCCCGCGAGCTCGAACTCGCGCGGCACGTCGTAGTAGACGATGCCATCCTCCGGCAGCACCGTGCCGATCCGCACCGGCCCGCGATAGGCGAAGGACGGGCGCCGCTCGGCGCTGGCATAGATCCGGAAGCGTTCGCGCCGGTCGATCCCGAGGATGCCGTTGGCGGTGCCGACCGCCGCCCCGAGCGCCCCGCCGACGACCGCGCCAAGCGGCCCCGCCATCTCCTCGCCGCGTTGCGCGCCCTCGCGGGCACCTTGCTGCAGGCCCTGCGCGGATGCGCCCGTGCCGAGGACGAGCGCGAGCGCGGTGGCTGTGAAGGTGAGGCGGGGCATCGGATCGATCCTGGGCGTTTCGAGCCCGCAGCGCGGCGCTGCGGTTTGAAGTCGGAATAGCATCGATCGCCCGCAATCCGCAGCCGGTGGCGACTCCCGGGTGGTCGGGCCGGCGCGCCCGGCCTTTTCGCCGGGCGCGTCGATCAGGCAGCCCGTTCGGCGCCGCGCGCGCAGGCTGCCCGCAACCGGTCCAACAGGTCCATAGCGAGTGCTGTGCGCTCCGCCGGCTCGGAGACCGGGCGGCGCAGGACGACGCGGCCGTCGCGCAGGACGAGATCCTCGCAGGCCGGCATCGGCCCGACCTTGACGCCGGGCCGAAGGTCGGCGGCAAGCCCCTGCGGACCTCCGTTCAGCCGGGCGACACTGAGTTCGCGGCAGGCCGCACGCAGGCGCCCGAGGGCGAAAAGGGCCGCGACCGGCTCGGGCGGGGCACCGAAGCGATCCTCGACCTCGCCAGCAAGGGCCTCAATCGCCGCCACGTCCCGCAGGCGCAGCAGACGCGTGTAGAGGCTGAGCCGGATCTCCGGCTCCGGCACGTAGTCGGCCGGGATGGCGCCGGGCAGGCCGATCTCGATCTCGGGGCACCAATCCTCGGCCTCCTCGCCCTTGGCGAGACGCAGGGCCAGCTCGAGTAGATGGCGGTAGAGGCCCAAGCCCACGAGCTTGGCATGGCCGGCCTGGTCCTCGCCGACGAGGTCGCCCGCCCCGCGAAGGTCGAGGTCGCGGGCGCTGATCGCGAAGCCCGCACCGAGGCGGTCCATCGCTTCGAGGGCCCGCATGCGCTGCTCGGCCGCCGGGCTCGGCGGCGCGGCGGGGTCGAACAGCAGGTGGACGACCCCGCGGCGCTGGCCGCGCCCGACCCGGCCGCGGAGCTGGTGAAGCTGGGCCAGTCCGAACTTCGCGGCGTCCCAAACCAGCATCGTGTTGGCGCGCGGCACGTCGAGCCCGCTCTCGATGATCGCGGTGGCGAGCAGCACGTCGCCGCCGCCGTCGGCGAAGCGGACCATCGCCTCGTCCATCTCGGCCGGCTTCAATCCGCCATGCGCGACGACGACGTCGAGGTCCGGCACGAGGGCCCGCAGGCGCTCGGCCATCGGCGCGATGTCCTCGATGCGCGGGCACACGACGAAACTCTGCCCGCCGCGACGATGCTCGCGGACGAGGGCATCCTGGACCGCGTCGGGGTCGAAGCCCGCGACCAGGGTCCGGACCGGCTGGCGCAGGGCCGGCGGCGTCGACAGGATGCTCAGGCTTTGAAGCCCGACGAGGGCGGATTGCAGCGTTCGCGGGATCGGCGTCGCGGTGAGCGTCAGGACGTGCCCCCCGCCGGCGAGGCGCCGCAGGTCGGCCTTGGTCTTCACGCCGAAGCGCTGCTCCTCGTCGATCACCGTCAGGCCGAGGTCGGCGTAGGCGACGCCGCGCCCGGCGAGCGCGTGGGTGCCCACCGCCAGCCGCACGGTGCCGTCGGCGAGACCCGCCTTGACGCGCTTGGCCTCGGCCGGTGAGACGAGGCGCGAGAGCTGCGCCACCTCGATCCCGAAGCGGGCGAAGCGCCGGCGCAGGGTCTCGGCGTGCTGGCGCGCCAGCACCGTCGTCGGCGCGATCAGCACCGCCTGCCGGCCGGCGAACAGGGCTGCGGCGAGCGCCCGCAGGGCCACCTCGGTCTTGCCGAAGCCGACGTCGCCGCAGACCAGGCGGTCCATCGGCGATCCGGAGGCGAGGTCGGTGAGCACGGCGTCGAAGGCCGCGGCCTGGTCGTGGGTCGGCGGGAAGCCGAAGCCGGCCGCGAACCGCTCCATTTCGCGGGCCGGCGGCCGGATCGCCGCGACGCCGGCCTCCCGGCGCTCCCGGGCGGTCTCCAGCATGTGGCGGGCGGTGCGCGCCAGGGTCGCCTCCGCCGCGAGGCGCCGACGCGCCCAGGTGCCGCCGTCGAGCTTGTCGAGGGTCACGGCGGCCGGCTCGGAGCCGTAGCGCCAGATCCGGTCGGCCTGGGCGACCGGCACCATCAGCACCGCGTCATCGGCGAAGCGCAGGCGCAAGGCCTCCGTCGCCGGCCGGTCGGCGACGGAGGCGACCGGCTCCAGCCCCTCGAACACGCACAGGCCGCGGTCGCGGTCGACGGCCACGTCGCCGGGCCGAAGGTCGACCTCGCAGAGCGGCAGGACATGGCCGGCGGGGCCGGCCGGCGCGGCGTCCGGCCCGTAGAGGTCGGCTGCGGCGAACACCGTCGCGCCGTCGGCGTGGAAGCCCGCCGCGAGGGGCACCTGCAACGCCAGCAGCTCGCCGGGCGCAGCCGCGGCAACTTCCGCCCAGCCGTCGATCAGGCGCACGGCGCGGTCGGCCACGGCGGAGGCCTCGCGCACGAGCCGGCGCAGGGGCAGGCTCTGGCCGGCGAGCACGATCCGCCGCCCGGCCTTCAGCTGCGCGCGCAGCAGTTTGGCAAAGGCAGCTGCCGGGCGTGCGGCGCCCGCGAGCCCCGACAGGCCGACACTCTCGGCGGCCGCATGCGTGGCGGCCATGATCGTGCGGGCCTCGACGGCGCGCGTCCACGCCGCGTGCGAGAGGTAGAGGTCCTCCCCGCGCCCAGCCACACCGTTGCGGCTCCCCTTGCCGGCATCGCGCAGGGCACGCGCCTCGTCGATCTGCTCGAAGAAGGCGGCGGCCCGCACTGAGGCGCCCTCCTCGACCACGAGCCCGGCGTCGGGCAGGTAGTCGAGCGGCGCGACGAGGTTCGGGTAGAAGCGCGCCAGGGCGTGCTCCTGGCCGGTGAAGGGGCGCAGGCGATCCTCCGAGCCCTCCGCCAGGACGATCTCGGTAGCAGGGTCGATCACCAGCCGACCTGCGTCGCCGACCGAACGCTGCGTGATCGGATCGTAGACCCGGATCGCGGTGACGCGGCCGTCCGCATGCTCGATGCGGGACGGGCGCGACGCGTCGGCGGGGAACACCTCGATGGTGCGGCCGCGGATCGCGACCTCGCCCGGCTCGTCGACCCGCTCGTCGACGACGTAGCCGAGGCGGACCAGGGTGGCGGTGATCGCCTCCGGATCGATCCGGTCGCCGGCCGCGAGCGACACGTGCGCGTCGGCCCAGGTCTCGCGCGGCGGGACGCGCTGCGCCAGCGCAGGCCCGGTGGTGATGACGAAGTCGGGCGGAGAGGCATCCGTGCTCAACCGGCGCAGGACGGCGGCGCGCAGGCCCATCGTCGCCCGGGAGGGCGAGGCGTGGTCCAGCGGCAGGCAGTCCCATTCCGGGTAGACCAGGATTTCGGCCGCAGGCGCCAGCGTACGCAGGACCTGGGCGAGCTCGTCGAGGCGCCGCGCATCGCGCGCCACGTGCACCACCGGCTTGGCCGATGCCCGGCGCCCCGACCCGTCCTGTGCCGCGATGTCGAGGAGCGAAACGGCCAGCGCCCCGATCGGAACGAGGGGCGCATCCTCCATCGGCGCGGGGCTCCGCTCGGCAGCCTTTCGTCGACGCTCGGCCATTCGTGACTCCGTCCTCAACCCTTGGACTCGGCAACGCGGTTCGGTTCGCGCCGGTCCCACGGGAAAGCCGGCTATTCACAGATCATGCGTGCGACCTGCGGACGCCCGTCACCCTGGAAACCGCCTCGCGAAGGCGCCGCAGGCCGCGGGCTCTCAAGGCGAGCGAGCTGGGCATTCCGGCGCCGCGTGGACGCATCGACGCAGCGCGAAAATACTCGGATCGGAGGCGTGCGACGTCCGGCCCCGCGCACGGCCATATCGTATGTTAGTGCGTGCCGCGCGCGGAGGTGCAGTTCTAGACCATCGCTGACCACGGGACCGGCCGTCAGCGCCTGCGAGACACTCGTGCTCCCGCCGTCCCGGAGCGGCGAAGCCCATGGCATGTTGCGATTTCGACGTTCGAGACGACGGCGCCGCGGCGTATCGCGACGGTGCAAGCGTCCGATCCGGCCGAGGCATCCCGATCATGAGCGCAGGTCGTCCGCCCTCCGCCGAACCCGACGGTCCACCATCCTACCGGGCGATGATGTTCGGAGCGGACGGCCGGATGGTGCTTCAGGCGGTGATCGCGGCCGAAGGCGACGACGACGCGAAGGCGCAGGCCCTGGCGTTGGTGGACGGTCACAGTGTCGACCTGTGGGACCAGCTACGGTTCATCGACCGGTTCGAGCCGGATCCTGCCCCTGCGCAGGTCCGGACCATCAGGGCGCGATCCTCGGATCGCGCAGGAATGCGGCTTTTGCCCAACGAAGATCTGTGAACGCATGGACGACGACGGCCCCATCCCGATCGAAGAGATCCGGCAGCGCGCCTACGACCTGTGGGACCGGCACCACCGCCCCGAGGGGCAGGAAATGCGGTTCTGGGTGCTGGCCGAGCGGGAGCTGAGGGCGGAGCGCCGGACCCGGCGGGACGGCCCGGCCTCGCATTCGTCTCAGGGCTGACGGATCGACGCCGGCGCGCCGCGGTCGAGCCTCAAGTCTTGTCCGGTTCGGCGACCGGCGCAGCGACGGCCCCGATGCCGATGCCGAGTTCCATTCCCGAACGAGGCGGCAACCCGATCGGCAGCATCGGGGCCGCCGAGGGCTCTTCCTTCTCTCGCGAGAGCTCGGCCTCCACTTCCCGGATCACGTCGGCAAAATGGTACGGCTTCCGGAGGAGCCGCGTGCCCGGCGGCAACGCACGCTCGAAATCGCCGCCCGCGCCCGAGGTCACGATGATGCCGATCGCCGGCCAACGGTGGCGAACGAGTTGCGCGAGGGCGACGCCGTCCCCCGCGATGCTGCGCCCGGTGATCAGCACGCGCACGTCGTCGGATCGTTCGAGCACGGACAGCGCCTCTGAGGCGGTGCGGACCTCGATGGTCCGGAAGCCCACATCCGCCAGCATGTCGGCGGTGACCAGGCTGACGATCTGGTCCGTCTCCACGATGAGGATGGCGACAGGTCCGTCGGCGGCGGTCAAGGAACTTACTCCCAATACCAATCTTGCGGTCGCGGCCATGGGCAGCGACGGGCAATTCGGCGTGACGATCCAGCCGCCCGCGAATTTCGGAGGCTGAAAGCACCACTAACGCAGCAAATGCAAACCTCCTAGTCCCGCGACGAACTCTGCGGAGGCGCTTGCAAGATTAACGATCATTTGTCTATCGCGCGCCGGCTTAGGCGCCAGACGTGTCGATCGGCAGAACGACGCACGCGGCGGCCGTACCGGATCGGGACGCAGCGTCGCACGGCGTCGCTAGGCGCCGGCCTGTGCTTCGAGACGTTCCGCCACGTAGCGCGCGCGGGAAGCGCCGTCGCTAACCGACCCCGTCCGTTCGCACCAGGCCGTGAACGCGGCGAGTTCCAGCGGGACCCGCACGACGTCGACGCCGCTGCGCGACACCTCGCGCTCGACCTGCTCGGCCGACATCCGCCAGGCCTCATAGGTCTCCGGCAGGTTCGCGCCGTCGGCGAGCCCGCGGCGGAGGCCGTCGTAGTGCTCGGGGCTGTACCAAGCCACGCCGACGCGGTGGGGACGGCTCATCGGAGATCCTCTGTCGGCGCGGGCGGCCTCGGGCCTATGCGCGGGGGACCGAAATCAGCATGGGACCACCCAATCGCCCGCGTGAAAAGGGCGTTCCGCCGCCCACCCCCCGCGATCTCGCCCCGGGGCGGCTACGCCGCGGTCGCCGTGATCGGCCGGCGCTCGCCGCATCCGCGGCAGAACCGCTCGAAGGTGCTCTTGCGCTGTGCGCAGGCCGGGCATCGCTCGAACACCCCGAGCCCGCAATGCGGGCAGAAGTTCGTGGCCGGGTCGTCGAGGGCGATCCCGCGCTCGCAGCCCGGGCAGACCTTTCGGGCGAGCCGCGCCAAGGCCTCGTCGGTGGCGATCTCGGTCCGGCGCTCGGCGTCGGGCCGCGCCTCGACCAGGGCCTGCCGCTCCCGATAGGCGTGCAGGGCGTTGATCGCCGCCCGGCCCCCGACGAGGGTCAGGACCGCGCCGACCCCGTACTGCACGTAGCCGCCGTAGCTCGGGAGATAGGGCACCAGCTCGACGAAGAACGCGAAGGCGGCGGCCAGCGCAAAGCCCCACACGAACGGCCAGTTGCGCGTGTTGCGCCGCCTCATCAGCAGCCAGCCGGCCAGGAGCAGGAGCGGCAGGGTCAGGGCGAGGCGGTAGCCGAACACCCGCAGCTCCTGCCCACGCTCCGCCGCATCGAGCTTGGCCTGCGCCTCGGCGCGCAACCCGGTGTCGGCGGCTTCGAGCGCGGATTCCCGCTCGCCGAGGTCGAAGGCGGTGCGGTTCAGTTGCTCGAGCCGCTCCTCGACCGTGCGCTCGGCCGCCTTGAGCTGGTCCAGTCCCTCGGTGCGGGCGACGAGCCCGGGGTCCTGATCGACGCGCTGCGTGGCGTTGCGGGTCTTCAGCCAGTTCGCGAAGGTCTCGCGCGCCGCCTCGGTGGCCGAGCGGGCGGCGTCGAGCGCCAGCTGCGCCGCCTCGGCCTGCCGCCGCGCGTCGTCCTGCTCGCGCCGGACCTTTTTGAGCGCGGCATCCGAGGCGCGGGCCGGCTCGCGGTCCAGGAACTGCTCGACGGTGTAGCGGTGCTCGACCTGCGGCAGGTCGCCGACGACGAGCGAGCCGAGGCCGATCAGGAAGCCTGCGAACAGCAGGGCGACGAGCCACAGGGCGGCGTTGAACCAACGCTCGGAAACGCGGGTGCCGTTGGCCACGCTGGGCTCTCCTCAGGTTATGACGGAACGCTAGGGCATGCCCCGGACCTCGGGACGGCGAAACGCAGGCGGACGTTCAGCCCGGCCGCGCGCGCATTTCGTTGCGGATGCAGGTTTCGATGTCGCGCACTGAGCGGTTGTAGGTGTCGTTGAACAGCTGCGCCGGCTGGCTCGGGTCGCCCTTCGCCTTGATGTCCCGGGCGACGTCGCGGCCGTGCCCGATCACGCTCGCCACCGTGTCGGCGTAGCCGGTACACGCGGAATCCGCCTTCGGAGCCAGCGCGTCGAAGGTCGTCCCGAGCTGACGGTTGGCGGTCGAGACCTCGCCGAGCGCGGCGAGGAACGGCGCCACGTCCGACTTCGGCCCGAGCGCCTCGAAGCGCTTCACCGCCCGCTTCAGGGCGAGGCTGGTGTCCAGCAGCCGGCGGGCCGGCGCATCCTCCGGCAGGGCGGCCGCGCGCCGCTGGTCGCGGGCCATCTCGCGGTCGAACAAAGCGGTGCCGTAGGCGTCCATCGCCTTGGCCGCCGCCTCGACCTGGGGCACGAGGATCGGGTGCTGCTCGCGCGCGAGGCGGAACCCGTCCACCTTGAACTCGCGAGTGGTCTGATAGCGGGTCAGCGCCTTCAAGGTCGGGTTGAGCGTGCGCAGGCTCGCGAGGAGGATCGCGGCCGGGGCGTCGACCTCCGGCACGACGCCGGGCAGGGCGATTGCCGTCTCCAGTTCGCCGATCACCCCGTCGAAGTCGACGATGCCGAAATGGTACCACGCGTCGGCGCCGGGCTTGAACTTCGGCTTCAAGACCCGCTCGTTGTCGCGCCGGTAGTCGGCGAGCTGGCGCTCGATCGGGTGCGAGCGCACGAGGTGGTTCTGCGCCTCGGTGTAGGCGTCGGCCTTGGCCGCCGCCTGCGCCTCCGGGCTTGCCGGCGGGGTCACGGATCGCGCGGGCCTCGTGTCCGGCGCCCGGGCGGCGACCGCGGGCGGCGCGGCCTGCAGGATCGCCTGCGACGCCGGCGGCAGGCCGGGGAAGTCGCACTTGAACGCCTCGACCATGCTCTTGCGCACGGTCTCGTGCGCCCGGGCGCACTGATGCGCGATCGTCGTGCGGACCGCCTCGTTGCGGGTCACCGCCTCGCGGAAACTCTCGCGCAGATTGTCGATGCCCTGGCGGATGTTGGGGCGGACGGCCTCCGGCACGCCGGGGCTCGCCGCGCACTGCGCATAGGCCTCGAAGAAGGCGTCGCAGCTCTCGATGCCGACCGGCGTGACCGGCGTCACCGCCGCCGCGGGCGTCACCAGGGCGACGGCCAGGCAGGCCGCCGCGAGGTGGGGAACGCGTCGTTTGCGCGTGGTCGTCATGGGCATGACCTTCCGGGTCTGGGCCGATCCGGCCGTCGGCCGGCTCACAGGTTGCGCAGGGCGAGAAGGGGCACGAAGGCCGCCAGCGCCACGGGGATCGACCAGTATTCCATCCGCATCCAGAACAGCTTGTGGAGGCTGTACAGCAGCACGCGCTCGTTCGTGACCGGATCGACGAGTTCGCGCGGCGGCTTGCCGTTGAGGCGCCGGCCGACGAACCAGTTGGCGGCGGCGGCAGCGAACAAGCCGAGGCTGACGGCGAGGAACGTCAGTTCAGGATGGCCGGCCGCACGCAAGGCCAGACCTCCCGCCGCCCCGACGAGGATGGCGGTGACGGCAACCACGGGCAGGACGAGGATTCCCCAGCCGGACCAGATGAACAGCATCGCCAGAGCCTGACTTTTCGATCGCGGTCGCGGTCGAACACGCGTAAGGACGTGCCCGTGCGATCCGGAAAAGCCACGACTGCGCATCAAGCCTGCCGCTACCGGATTCGGACCGCGGGATTGTCTTGGGCGTGCGAATGCGGCGACGCTGTGTTCACGGCGGCGTGATCTGCAACGGAACTCCGGGACGGCCAAGCCTCGCTTGTCTCGACGCGTCGCCGAAGCCGGCTCAGACGAGGTTTTCGTGCTCCGCTCGCACCTGTGCGTAGAGGGCTTCGCAGCGCGCAAGCCACAGGTCGCGGGTGAACAGGCGCATCACCCGGGCATGCGGGACCGTGCGCGGGATCGCGAGCGCCTGACCGAGTGCGGCTGCAAGCGCGATCACGTCGTTCGGCGGCGCGAGGCAACCGGCCTCGCCGACGACCTCCGCGGCCGCCCCCATGGCGATGCCGGCGACCGGCACGCCGCAGGCCATGGCCTCGATCGCCACGAGGCCGAAGGGTTCGTCCCAGCAGGGCGTGAACAGGAAGACCGAGGCACGACCGACTTCGCTTGCCAGCGCCGCGCCCGAGAGGTGCCCGCCGTAGCGGATCGGGCCGCCGAGATGCGGGGCGACCTGCGCGTCCCAGTAGTCTTGGTCCTCCACCGGGCCGAACAGGGTCAAGGGGATGCCGGCGCGCCGGGCCGCCGCGACGGCGCAATGCGTGCCCTTGATCGGCGCGATGCGGCCGGACCAGACGGCGGTTCCGTCGCCGCGATCCTGATAGGGCCAAGACGCGGGATCGACCCCGTTGTGGAGGACCGAGACGCCTGCGGGCGCCGCTTCCCGCCACCACGACCTGCGTTGGGCCTCCGACGTGACGGTGACGCGATGGCCGGGCACGAGGCTGTCCTGCACGAACCAGCGCAGGGCGTCGTAGGGCGGCACGTGGAGCGAAGTGACGGTGGGCGTCGCCGCGAGGCGGAGGCCGTCCAGCGGCAGGCGGCTGAGGGAGTTGTTGTGCAGTACGTCGAAGCCGCCGTCCGCGATCCGGTCGCAGGCGGCGGCGTAGCCGGCATCGACATGGGCCTTGAGCCCGGCATCGCCCCGATGCTCGAGGCCGGGGAAACTGCGCTCGTGGTGCACCGGGATCACCGGGTCGATGGCGAATCGCGGGTCGCTGTCGCCGGCGGCGAACAGGACGACCTCGTGTCCACGCGCGGTCAGGCCTTCGGCGAGGGCCCAGGTATGCGCCTCCATGCCGCCCGCAAAGGGCGGCGCCACGGGATGGCGGAGATGGGCGAGCAGCGCGATCCTCACGCCGTCGCCGCGGCGGCGGCCTGGGCTTCGAGGAAGCGGATGACGGAGGCCGAATTGCCGTAGGGCTGGTGGCTCTGCTGGCCGGTCAGCGCGAGGTCGCCGGCCTCCGGGCGGCGCAGGATGCGGATCGGCCGGTCGGGGGCGTCGTCGATCAGCCCCATCACCTTGAAGGCGTAGAGCCAGTGGCCCATCGTGCGGTAGCCCCACTTGGCCTCGAACAGCTCGGCGTTGCGCACCACGCTGTCGAGGTGGTGGACCGGCGGCATGTGGTGCGGGTGGTACTGGTGGTAGGCGAGGCCGCCCTTCATCCAGGCGATGGGGATGCCCGCACGGTCGAGGACCTTGCCGAAATCCGTGTCCTCGCCGCCATAGCCGGTGTAGCGCTCGTCGAAGCCGCCGGCGGCCAGGAAGGTGGCGCGCCGGACCGCGAAGTTGAGGGACCAGAAGCAGCGGTAGTCGTCGCAGATCTCCAGGCCCGACGCCGGGGGGCCGCGCCGGTCGGAATGGCGCTCGGCGACCGTCGCGAAGGCCTCGCAGGTCCAGTCTCCGATGGTGGCGCGCTCGGGCAGGTGGAGCACTTCGCCCATCAGCAACCCGTCGAGCTCGGCGAGCCCGCGCGCGTAGTCGGCGACGAGGTCGGGGGCCGGGATGCAGTCGACGTCGAGGAAGACCACGGCGTCGCCGCCCGCCGCCGCGACGCCGCGGTTGCGCGCCGCAGCCAGCGGCAGCTCCGTGCCCGGCACCAGGATCTGGCGCACCGGGAAGCCGACCTCGGGCAGGTCGTAGGGCGCGTCCTGCATCACCGCGACGACGAACTCGGCGGGCTTTTGCGTCTGGCGCTCCAGGCCGCGGAGCACGTTGCGCAGGTGCGCCGGCCGGCCCTTGGCCAGGGTCACGACGGAAACGGTGGACATGGGGCGGTCTGGCTCCGGGAGGTTCAGGCGGTGCGGGATGCGGGCATGCGGCCGGCGACGACCGTGAGCGGAGCAGGCTCGGCCGCGCCGTGCCAGAGTTCGTCGGTCAGGCCTTCGAGCCATCCGGCGGCGCGCGCGGCGGCGTCCGGCGCGTAGAGGCTGCGCAGGGGGGCGGGGTCGAGGCCGCGCGCCCGGTCTAGGAGGTCGCGCCAGCCTTGGAGGTCGCCGGGCCAGATTGGGGCCTGGACCGCAGCCCCGAGCCGGACCAGGGCCTCGGCCTTCCGGGTCTGCTCTCCGAAGTAGCGCCATTCGGGCATCACGATCAGCCGGCCGCCGACGCGGGCGACCTCGTGGATCGTGTTGTCGCCGGCCGAGGCCACCACGATGTCGGCGGCGGCGAGGTAGTCGGTGACGGAGGGCACCCAGCCGAGCTCGCGCAGGTTGACGAAGTCGGTCTCGTGGCCCTCGCGGTGGGTCGGCCCCAGGGTCAGCCACAGGGTGTCGGGCGCAGCCCGCGCCGCCACCGTCAGGGGTGCGTAGGGCGTGCCGCTGCCCCCGCCCCCGGTGATGGCCACGACGATCTCGCGCTCAGCATCGAGGCCGAGCTTCGCCCGCGCCTCCGCTCGGTCGGGCACGCCTTCGACGCTGGTGCAGAGGCCACCGCTGTAGAACGTCTTGGCGCGCAGGGCGGCCGGGTAGTCGTCCTGCTCCATGCGCTCGTCGAAGGGGGCCAGCATCCCGACGCAGGCCTCGTAGGCGCCGACATGGCCGATGTCGGAACGGTCGCCGTGCATGCGGATCTGCACCGCGGGCACGCTGGCGATGCGCGCGAGCAGGGCGATCTCCGCCGAGACGTCGACCATGAACAGGCCGACGTCGCGCTCGTCGAGGTGGTCCAGGATGCGCCGCATGGTCCGGCGCATCTCGGCGAGCCCCAGCGGCACGCAGTGCATCACCTGCGGCGTCGGCTCCGCGTAGAGGCGCGGCGTCGGCACGGACGCGCCGATCATGTTCGGCAGCGGCACGATCTCGATGTCGCGGGAGAAACCGTCGAACAGCGACGGGCCGGCGGTCAGCACGGAGACGGGCCGGTCCTTTGCGAATTCGGCCGCCACCGCCATCGTGCGGTTGGCGTGGCCCCGTCCCTGATGGTGGACGAAGAACGCGATGGGCTTCTTCATGGCTGTGGGATTCGCGATCCGTCAGGAGAACAGGGCGTCGGGCCGCAGGGCGGCGGCGATCTCGGTCGGGTCCGGCCGGCGCAGGACTTGGATCGCGGGGGCGTCGTCGTCCCAGGCGATCAGCCCGGCGGCCCGGAACTGGTCGAGCCAGTAGGTCATGCACCAGCGCCCGTGCGCGCGCCGGAAGCGGGCGGCGTTGGCGAGGATGGCGTCGAAGTGCTGCAGCGGCGGCACGTGGACGGGATGGTGCTGGTGGTACGCGCGCGCGCCGCCGACCCAGAAGGTCGGCAGGCCGGAGGCTGCGAGGCGCATGGCGAGGTCGGTCTCCTCCCCGCCATAGCCGGCGTAAGCCTCGTCCATGCCGCCGCATGCGCGCCAGGCGTGGGCCGGGAGGGCGAAGGACAGGCCCCAGAGCTGGCCCGGATCCGGCTCCCGTCGCAGGCCCTCGGCAGGAACAGGGGGACGGGCCGGATGCGCCCGGCCGAGCCGCGCGAGCGCGGCGTCGTCGGCGGCGACGTCGGCGTCGAGCCCGGGCGGCAGGTACAGAACCTCGCCGAGGAACAGGCCCTCGGCCTGTGCCGCCGCGCGCCGGTAGGCCGCCACGAGGCAGGGCGACGGGATGCAGTCCACGTCGAGGAACACGAGGAGGTCGCCCGAAGCGGCCTCGGCCGCGCGGTTGCGGGCGGCCGCGAGCGGCATCGGCTCGCCGGCGACGTGGCGATGGCGGACGGGGCAGCCCGGGTCGGGCAAGTCGGCGGCACGCTCCGGCTGCATCCAGGCGATGACCAGCTCGCGAGGTGGCACGGATTGCCGCGCCAGCCCGGCCATGAGGTTGCGCAGCCGGTCCGCCCGGCCGCGGACCAGGGTGAGCACGCTCGCCGACGGCCCGTCGGACGCGTCAGACGGCATCGGCCAGCATCCGGCGGAAATGCCCGACGCCCTCGATGATGCCGCGGGCGTGCGAAGCGCGGGCGACGTAGGAGTGCTGCAAGCCGGCGTGGCTCGCCAGGTCGTCGGAGTAGTTGGCCACGATGATCGCCTGCGCCCCGGCGCGCAGCATCTCGACGTCGTTGCCGGAATCACCGGCGACGAACACCGCCCGCTCCGGCAGGGCGTAGAGGGCGCGGACATGGGCCACCGCCGTGCCCTTCGACGCCGCCGCCGGCAGCACGTCGAGGTAGCGGCCGTGGCTGTGGATCACGGTGGCGCGTTGCCCCGCGAGGGCGAGGCGGGCGCGCACCGCCCGCGCCGCCGCGGCGTCGGCGAAATAGCTCAGCTTGTGCCCGCGCTGCTCCAGCGGCCCCTGGGGCACGAGCCCGTCGAGGCCGGCCAGGACCGCGTGGACGCCGGCCCGGTCCCAGTCGGCGGAGACGGCGGTGCGCCACGCGAGGTCGGCGGCGTAGGTCACGCCGTTGGGTTCGAGATGGTAGATCTCGGAGCCGACCGAGGTGATCATCACCTGCGGCCGCGGGCTCATCTGCTGCTCGAGGATCGCCATCGCGCTGTGGAACGACCGGCCGGTGGCGACGCCGAAGGCGAGCCCGGCCTGCCGGCTACGCCAGCGCCGGAAGATGCCGAGCGCCGCCGCGCAGCCGACGAGCGTGTTGTCGATGTCGCAGACCAGCATCTGGCGCGGCGCCGCCAGGGGCGGCTGCGGCGCTAGCAGCGCACCGAGCAGGGCGTGGTAGCGTGCGGCGTGCTGGTCCCAATCGTAGGCGGCGGCCGCGCGGGCGCCGCCTGCCACGCAATCGGCGTACAGCGCCGGCTCGCGGAGGATGCGCAGGCACGCCGCCGCGATGGCGTCGGGCGCGCGCGGGTCGACGAGGAGCCCGTTGCCGCAGGTCTCGACGATGTCGTTGGGGCCGCCGCTGTCGGTGGCCACCAGCGGCAGCCCGGCGGCCGAGGCCTCCAGCAGCGTCAGGCCGAACGGCTCGTTGAGCGCGGGGTTCACGAAGACGCCGCCGCGGGCGCGGGCGTAGGCGTAGATCGCCGGCACGTCCTCGGGATCGTGGGTCTTCGGGTAGGCCACACGCCCGTAGAGGTCGTAGCGGTCGATCAGCACCAGGATCTCGCGCAGGGTGGCGGGCATGTCGCCGTCGAGCGCGTCGATGTCCTCGCGCATGCCCGCCATCAGGACGAGGTTCGCACGCGCCTGAAGCTCGGGACTCTCGCCGTAGGCCCGCACCAGGGCGGCGAGATTCTTGCGCGCCACCGGCCGGGCCAGCGCCAGCAGCGCGGGCTTCTCAGGCTCGTGCAGGAAGCGGTCGATGGTGGCGTCGACCCGCGCCAGCGGCTGGGCCGCGGTGAACCGCGCCAGGTCGCTGCCCGGCGGCAGGACCCGGATGCGCCCGGGATCGTAGGCGGTGTACCCGGCATACTGCACCTCCGCCTCGTCGCGCGAGGAGGCGACGACGAGGCTCGCGCGTGCCAGCGCGCCTTCCTCGGCGGCGATGCGATGCACGAGGTCGGGGGCGTCCTCCGCGCCGGCACCCATCAGCGCGGCCTTCACGCGCCCGAGCGAGTGCGCGGTGAACACGAAGGGGATGCCGAGCGCGTCCTGGACAAGCGCCGCCACCGAGGCGGCGTCGGCATAGTGGGCGTGGATCATGTCCGGCGCCCGCGGCTGCCGGGCGATCCAGGCGACGAGGTTTCGGGCGAAGCTCGCGACCTCCGTGTGCATTTCCTCTTTGGAACGGTAGGCCGGCGACGCGCTTGCGAGCCGCACCAGTTCCACCTTGTCGGAGATCCGCTCTTCGGGCACGGCGTAGTCGGGGCCGTGGATGCCGTCGAACAGGCGCGTCGCCATGACGATCCGCGCGATGTCGGCATCCTGCGCGGAGGCCGCCACGAGGTCGAGCAGGTAGCGGATGTGGCCACCGGTGTCGGCGGTCAGGCCGAACGCGACTCCACCGCCGCGAAGGCAGCCTTGCAGGGCGACATGCAGGACGAACATCAGGCGGCCGGCGTCTCAGCCGTGACCGGGCGAGGAAACGTTACAGGTGAGGTCTCGACCGTGATCCGCGTCGCCCAAGTCGCCCCCAACATCTTCCCCGTTCCCCCCGAGCATCACGGCGGCACGGAACGGGTCATCCACGATCTCGGCACGGCGCTGCGTCTTATAGGTGTGGAGGTAACGCTGTTTGCCCCCTCCGACAGTGCGACAGACTTGCCGCGCGTCGGCAACCACCCGAGCCTCGCCGCCCTGGAACGGCGCCACGGGCGGGTCGCGCCAGGCGTCCCGGCTGCGCTCGACGCCCTGCAGCTCGAGGCGCTGCGGCTGCGCCTCGACCAATTCGACATCGTGCATTGCCACGGCGAGTTCGCGCATGCGGCGCTCCTCGGGGCGCGCCGCCGCCACAGTCTCACGACGGTGCACTGGCGGGTGGACGAGCTCGACCGGGCGCTGTTCTTCGCGGGCTTCCCGGACCTGCCGGTGGCGGCGATTTCGGCGGCGCAGGCGGCCGAAATCCCGGCCGCGAACCGGGCCGGGATCGTGCATCACGGCATCGCGCGGGACCGCTACGCGCTGAGTCGGCGACCCGAGGCGCACGTCGCCTTCGTCGGGCGGATGACCGACCAGAAGCGGCCGGACACCGCGATCCGCGTCGCGCGCGCCGCCGGCCTGCCGATCAGGCTCGGCGGCACCGTCGACGTCGGCAACCCGGACTATTTCGAGCAGCGGGTGCGCCCGCTTTTGGGCGACGACGCGACCTACCTCGGCCCCGTGGACGACCGCCGCAAGGCCGACCTCCTGGGCGGCGCACGGGCGCTGTTGTTCCCGATCGACTGGCCGGAGCCCTTCGGGCTCGTGATGATCGAGGCGATGGCCTGCGGCACGCCGGTGGTCGCCTGGAACCGCGGCTCCGTGCCGGAGATCGTCGAGGACGGCGTCACCGGCTTCATCGTTTCCTCGGAGGCGGAAGCGGTGACGGCGCTCGGGCGGATCGGTCAGCTCGACCGCGCCCGGGTCCGCGCACGCTTCGAGGCGCGCTTCACCGCCGACCGCATGGCGGCCGACTACCTCGCCCTCTACCGCCGCCTGCTCGCCGCCTGATGCGGGTCGCCTACCTCGCCTGGGACTACCCGCCGGCCCCGAGCGGCCTCTCGACCACGGCCCGCGAGATCGCCGAGAGCCTCGCCGAGGCCGGCGCCGACGTGACCGTCTTCACCCTCGACCGCACGGGGTGCGACCGCGTCGGCGGCGTCGACGTGGTCGGGCTTGCCCTACCGCCGGGTGGCGCGCTGGCACGCCTACGCCGCCGGGGCTCGGCCGGGCACCTCGCGGCCCCCCTCGCCTTTCGACGTGCGGTGCTCGCGGCCCACGCCCGCCAGCCGTTCGACGTGGCGGAGGCGACGAACTGGTACGCCCCCGCCGTGCTGCTCGCGGGACGCCGCGACCTGCCGCTGGTGACGCGAAGCTCGACGCCCGCCGCCTTCACCCGCGACGCCCCCGCCACGCTGCGCGACCGCCTCGACGGCCGAACCGCCGATTTCCTGGAGCGCAGGCAGGCGCGGGGCAGCGCCGGGCTCGTCGCCAACACCGCCGAGCACGGCGCGGTGATCGCGCGCGCCTACGGCCTGTCCGGCCCGCAACCGGGGGCGGTGATCGGCTTGAGCCTGCCTCCCGCGATCACGGAGGCCGCGCGCGGCGCGTCCTATCCGGAACATGAGGAGCCGGTGCGCCTGCTCTTCGTCGGGCGGGCGGAGGCGCGAAAGGGCTTCGACGCCCTGCTCGGGGCGATGGCGATCCTCGCCGACGAGGCGGCGCGCGGGTCGGGGCCGTCCGTCCGGCTCGATCTCGTCGGCGTGCCGGCGGCGGACTTGCCGGCCGATCTTCCCGCGGCGGCGCGGGCCTGCATCCGCCCGCTCGGCAGGGTGCCCGCAGACGATCTCGCGCAGGCCTACGCCGGGGCCCATGTCGTGCTCGCGCCCTCACGCTACGAGAGCTTCGGGCTCGTCTACCAGGAGGCGCTGGCCTACGGCCGCCCGGTGGTCGCCTGCGCGCTCGACGCGAGCGCGCGCGCCTTCGTCGGCGATCCCGGTGCCGGGCCGCTGGCGCGGGACGCCACCGGCGCCGCGCTCGCCGACGCGATCCGCCCGCTGCTCGCCGACCCGGACGTGCGCGTCGCCTATCGCGCCCGCGCGCTCGCGGCGGCGGGCCGCTTCACCCGCGAGGGCTTGGCGCGCCAGACCCTCGACCTCTACGCCCGCGCCCTTGCCTCGGCGCAATCGCGACAGGCGCGTTGAAGCGGACGTGTGGAGGCGAGCGCTACGCGCGAAACGGGCGCAGCAGCGCCGCTTCTTCCTCGGGTCGCCCGCGCCCGGGGGCGAGGCTCTCGTAGCGGCGCGAGCGCGCCAGCACATGCGCGCGGCCGAGGTGGTGCTCGATCGCCCCGTGCAGCGCGACGAAGCTTCGCGGCCAGCCGCCGTCGAGGGCAGGCCGCTCGTGCACCCGGCCTTCATAGCGCACGGCCTTGCGGTTCAGCCGGTACTGCACGTCCGGGAAGACGTCCGACAGCAGGCCGTCGACCCGGTTGCGGCGCGCAAGCCCGACCGAGAGCACGTCGCCCGCCTCCGCCAGGGCCGCAAGCGCCGGGAGGCGGCGGCCGACTGCAAGATCAAGGGTCTCGTCCGCGTCGAGCTGCAGCATCCAGGGATGGTGGGCGAGATCCTGGAGGGCGTTGCGCTGGGCGGCGAAATCGCCATCCAGCGGACGGGCCGCCACGCGGACCGCATCATGCGGAAACCCTTCGTCCGAGACGGTGCGCGGCGACGCAGCCGCCGCGTCGAGCAGGACGACCACGTCGTCGGTCCAGGCCGCGTGGGCCGCGACCGCCGCCAACACGCGGTCGAGGTCGGGCGGCCGGCAGAGCAGGCCGAGGGAGACCGGCACCCGCTCCCGCCCATCGAGGGCGTAGAGGTCGGCCTGCGCGGCCCGCACCGCGTGCGGCCGGCGAAGCTCCGCCCGGCCCGCGGCGTCCTGCGGGCGGATGCCGAGCCCGAGGGCGGTCGCGGCGCTACGCAACGTGTAGAGGTCGAGCCCGTAGGCACCCGCCGGGTCCGGGACGAAGGTCGGGCCGGCGAGCCGCGCGGCGAGGTCGGCGCGGCAGCGGGCCGGGTCGGCGTCCGGCGCCAGCAGCAGGCCGCAGGACGCGCAAGCGATCGGGAAGTCGCGGCGCTCGCCGCCCGGATACGCGAGGTGCCGCACGCTCGGCTCCAGCATGTCGGCGGCGCAGACGAAGCAGCGGCGCATCATCGATTTCCGATCCTCGACCTGCCCCGGCTTGCCGCGCGGGGCCGACGCCATACCTCCGCTTTTCCCCGCACAAAGTCCGCAAACCCCTGCCGCACGTGAACGCTCCCGTCGATCCGTCCTTCGTCGGCGACGCGCTTCCGCGCCTCGACCGGCCGCTCGCCGTCGTCGGCAACGCGCCGGGGGTCGAGGCCGCAGCCGCGATCGACGCGGCGGCCTGCATCGTGCGCTTCAACAACGTGGCGGGCTTCGGCGGAGCCGCCGGCTCCCGCGTCACGCACCTCGCCCTCGTCAACCGCGGCGGGCAGATGCGCGCGTGGCTGGCCGATCCGCGCTTCCTCGATCGCCCTGTGGTTCGCGCAGCGCAAGCCTTCATCCTGCCGTTCCCGATGCTCCCCGCCGAGCACAACCGGCCCGAGCAGACCTGCTGGACCCGCGAGGCGCTGGCCCGGCTCGCGCCCCTGGGCAAGCCGGTCCACGTCCTGCCCGAAGCCTTGCACGAAGAAGGACGGCGTCGCCTCGCTCCCGGCACCACCGGCAGGCCGAACCCGAGCACCGGATACCTGGTGACGCTGGCGCTCCTCCTCGCGCGGCCCGCCGGATCGGAGCCGGTCGACGCCTACGGCTTCGGCTTCGCCGGCTGGCCCGGGCATCCGTGGGCGGCCGAGCGCGCCTGGTTCGCGGAGGCCGAGGCGGCGGGCCGGCTCCGCCTGCACGAAGCCGGACGATGAGGTTTCTCGCATGACGACGCTCGTCACCGTCCTGAAAGGCGGCGGCCGCTACGACGCGACCTGGGTCGAACGCCTTGCCCGGGGCGTTCGGCGCCATGCCCCGGCCTTCGACCGCATCCTCTGCCTCACGGACCTTCCGCTCGAAGTCCCCGGGGTCGAGCGGGTCGCGCTTCGGCAGGGCTGGCCGGCGTGGTGGGCGAAGATGGAGGCGTTCCGCCCCGGCCTGACGCGGGGGACGACGCTGCTGTGTGACCTCGACACGGTCTTCACCGGCCCGGCCGACGCCCTGGCCGAGCCGGGCCTCGCCGCGATGGAGGACTACTTCCACAAGGACCGGCTCTCCAGCGCGCTGCTGCGCTGGGATGGCGACGACCTCGCTTTCCTCCACGCCGCCTTCGCCGCCGAGCCTGAACGCTGGATGGCGGCCGGCTCCTGCGGGCCGGTGCCGAACGGCGTGCACGGCGACCAGGTCGTCATCGACCACCTGATGCGCCGGGCGGGCGTGCGGCCGGCCTTCGTCCAGCGGCTCTACCCCGACCTCCTCGACTTCTACGATCCGCGGCGTGCGGAGCACGGGCCGGTGGTGATCTTCATCGGCGATGCCAAGCCCGACACCGCCGCCGGCCCAGTCCACACCGCCTGGGCGGAGCCCTGACGGGCCCGCGCGGGGGGCCGGCGAAGTCGCTTTTCAGCTCGGCGGCTTCTCGCCCGAGAGGCTGCCGACGCGCTCGGCCGCAAAGCGCGTGCGCAACCAGGCGGCCGCGGGGCCGCAGGGCCGCTGCTTGTGCCAGACCAGTTCGAGGGCGATCGGCCAGTCGCCCGCGTCGAACTGCAGGTCCGGCGTCACGAGGTCGGGCGCGGTCTGCGAGGCGGCGATCACGTGGTCGGTGACGAAGGCCCAGCCGATCCCGTGCTTGACCATCTCCAGGATCACCCAGTGGCTCTCGACCCACCACACCTCGGCGGCCACCCGCAGGCGGCGCTTCTCCGGCCCGTCGCCGCGTGCGGCGACCAGGATCTGGCGGTGGCGCTTCAGCTCCTCCCATTCCACCCGCGCCTTCGCCAACGGATGGTCGCGGCCGCAGACGAGCTTGAGCGGCACCCAGCCGATGGTCTGGAAGCCGAGTTCCGTCGGCAGGACCTCCTGGCGCCACATCACGCCGAGGTCGGCGGCGCCGGACCGCACCATGCGGCTGACATCCTCCATCAGCGGGAACAGCAGTTCCAGCTCGACGTTCGGGAAGGCCTTGGCGAAGTCCGCGAACAGGGCGCCGAGGGCATGCTCGGGGTAGAGCTCGTCGATCGCCACCACGAGGCGGTTCTCCACCCCCTGCTCGAGGCTGCGCGCCACGCCGACCAGGTGCTCGCGGCGGTCGAGCACCACGCGCGCCTCCAGCAGCAGGCGCTCCCCCGCCGGAGTCAGCACCGGGTTGCGGCCGGCCCGGCTGAACAGGGCGAGGCCGAGATCGGTTTCGAGGTTGGCGACCTGGGTGCTGACGGCGGATTGCGCCTTCCTCAGGATGCGCGCCGCGCCCGAGAAGGAGCCGGCTTCGGCCGCCGCCACGAAGGCCTGGAGCTGGTCGAGGGAGACCGCCATCCATCGAATTCCGAGATAGGTTCCAACTTGCGAGCACGAGTATCGCAGATAGAACGCGCTCAACCTATACCAGCTTTACGAGACGAGACCATGCGAACCACACGCGACCGCATCCGCCACGCCATCCTGTTCGAGGTGATCGGGCTCGCCCTCGTCATCCCGCTCGGCTCGACGCTGTTCGGCCTTCCCGCCTCCGACATGGGGGTGATCGGCGTCGGCAGCGCGCTCGTCGCGATGGCGTGGAACTACGTCTACAACCTCGGTTTCGATCGCGCGCTGCAGCGGCTGACCGGGCACACGCGCAAGGGCCTCCTCCTGCGGGTGGGCCACGCGGT
Source organism: Methylobacterium sp. WL12 (assembly GCF_008039475.1). Taxonomy (NCBI): domain Bacteria; kingdom Pseudomonadati; phylum Pseudomonadota; class Alphaproteobacteria; order Hyphomicrobiales; family Methylobacteriaceae; genus Methylobacterium; species Methylobacterium sp. WL12. Next base: position 25,254 of record NZ_VRUW01000027.1, read on the forward strand.
GCTGTTCGAAGCCGGGCTGCTGGTAATCCTGCTGCCGCCGATCGCCTGGTACCTCGGCATCTCGCTGGTCGAGGCGCTGGTGATGGACCTCGCGATCGCGGGCTTCTACGTGGCGTACGCCTTCCTCTTCAACCTGGCCTACGACTGGGCCTTTCCGTTGCGAAGCTGGGGCGCGGTCGCAGCGGAGCCCACGGCCTGAACCGCAGCGCGCTCACGCGACGACGAGGTTGAGCCTGCGCGCGGCCGGCCCGAGCTCGACGCGCCGCCCCCAATCGAAGGCGATGAAGTCCTGCTCGATCCCGTCGGCGAAGACCACGCCGCCCTCGTTCATCCGCGAGGTGATGGACAGCGCCGTGCCGGCGAGCTTGCCCGCCCGCACCGTGGTGCCGGTGGCGACGCTCGGGAAGGGCTCGCGCACCCAGTAGCCCACCGCCGACTCCTCCGCCCCGATCCCGAGGGTGAGGCGCGTCGCCTCCCCGATCGAGCGGGCCCAGCCGGTCAGGCCGGTCCCCGAGGCGACGATGAGCCCGCTCGAGGACTGGTCCTCGGCCGCGCCCTCCGCCTCGATCCGGTAGCGCGCCGACTGGTGGCTGCGATGGCCGACGAAGATCTCGTTCAGCGCCAGCAGCCGCTGCCCGGTGTCGAGCACCGCCTCCACCAGGGTGCGGCGCTCGACCGGCGCCGCCCCGGCGGCGCTCGCCGGCAGCAGCGCACCAAGGCGCTCCACCGCGAGACGTGCGAGGGCGCCGTCGTAGAGGTCGGGCGCCGGGTTGACGCCGAGCACCGGCTGGTCGCGCAGGTACTTGGCCACGTTGGCCACGAGCCCGTCCTGGCCCACCGTCACGACCACATCCTCGGGAGCGAACAGGAAGCGGTCGAGGTCGCCGCGTCGCGCCAGCGCCTGTCGCCACTCCCCCGGCACCGCCGCCCGCGCCTGCGCGAGCACTGCGTGGAAGCGGGCGTGGCGCGCCTCCACCTCGGCCAGGTTTTGGCCTCGGCTCCCCAGGAAGAACCGGGCTTGGCCGCGGGTCGCGTGCCGGGCGAGCAGCGCCTCGTAATCGGTCTCGCGGATCACGAACACCGCGCGCGGGGCGATCACCGCCATGGCACACTTCCTCTCATGGCACGCTTCCTCTCATGGCACGCCTCCCATCATGCCACGCCCCTAGCGCGGCAAGGCGGGCGACGGCGCGGGCCTGCGGAACTCGCCGAGCGCGGCGGCCAGCAGGTCCGGCGTCACGTTGAGGTGCTCGATGGTCTCGAGCTTGCCCGCGAACTCGCGGGCGGCGAGCCCGAGGAGCACGGCGGGCGGCAGGTCGCGGTAGATCGCGGCCCGGCGTTGCTCGGCCTCGACGTGGGCGCCCTCGACGAGGCGGATGCGCTCGGCTTCGGCGGCCGCCTCGAGCCCCTGCGCCTCGGCGAGGCCGGCGGCGCGGTCGCGGGCGTTCTCCGCCTCCCGCGCGATGAGCACGGCTTCTTGCCGGGCCAGTTCCGTGCGCGTCTCCAGCTCGTTCTCGGCGATGGCCCGCTCCTTCTCGACCGCGAGGGCGCGGCGCGCGAAGGTCGCGGCGTCGGCCTTCTGCTGCAACGCCTCGAAGGTCGGCGTCTGCAACGCGCGCTCCAGCTCGCTCGACGGCGCGAGGTTGGTGAGCCGCACCGAGACCACGGCGATGCCGATCTCCGCCAACGCCGGGGCCGCCCCCAGCACGGCTTCGAGGGCGAGGCGCAGCGGCTCGGGGCCGGCGTCGAGGAGGGTGCCGACCGGGCTCCCGCCGATCGCCTGCATCACCGTCTGGCCGGCGATGCCGCCGAGCCGCGCCTCGATGCGCTCGATCGGCTCGCCCTGCGGGCGGCCGGTGCGCAGCCCGAGGGAGAAGTCGACACGGCTCGCCAGAAGCACCGGATCGACGACGCGCCAGCCGATCGTGCCCTGGACCACCACGGTCTGGAAGTCCCGGCTGCGGCCGCGCACGAACAAAGTGGTCTCGCGGTCGTCCATCGGCACCTCGCTGATGCTCGCGGTCTCTGGCCGGAACCAGAACACGAGGCCGCGCCCGCTCTGCCGGATGCGGCCGTTGCGGTAGCGGATGACGTGGCTGCTCGCCTCGCTCCTGAGCTGGGCGACCGGGCCGAGGTTGCGGATCGTGGCCATGGGAGCCTCCTTTCGCTGGAATCAGAGCGGCTTGCGGAAACGGTAGAGTTCGGCCGGCCGGAACGAGGTGCCGGCCTCGCGGGCGCCCGTCGGGACGAGCCAGCCGCGGTCGAGCATCCGGCGGCGGAAGGCGGGCTTGTTCAGGGACGTGCCCAGGATCGCCTCGTGCACGTCCTGAAGTTGGCGCAGGGTGAAGCTCTCCGGCAGCAGCGCGAATCCGACGTCGGAATAGTCGAGCTTGCCCCGCAGCCGCAGGATCGCCAGGGCGAGGATGTCGGCGTGGTCGAAGGCGAGCGGCAGGGCTTCGTGGCCCGCCCGGTCGCGCACCGCGAAGGCTGCGACGGGCCCGCCCGCCTCGCCGGCCCAGGACACGGCGATGCGGGCCGCCGACAGCGCCGCGTTCTCCTCTTCGACCTGCGCGAACACGGCCTCGGGCAGGAGTGCCAGGTAGGCGACCGTCACGATCCGCATGCGCGGGTCCCGATCGACCGCGCCGAAGGTGTAGAGCTGCTCCAGGCGCGTCCGCTCGGCCTCGATCGCATCGAAGCCGGCCTTGTCGCGAAGCACGCGCGCCGCCGCCCCGTCGAGGGTCTCGTCCGGTCGAACGAAGCTGCCCGGCAGTGCCCAGCGCCCGGCATGCGGGTGCTCGGCGCGCTCGATCAGCAGCACCGCCGGGTGGCCATCGCTAAGACCGAGCAGGACGAGGTCGACGGTCAGCGCCGGCCGCTCGAAAGCGGTGGGATCGTAGGCCTTCAGAAAGGCATCCTCGTCCATGGCGACACCATATATCTGTTCTGCATCTAACTAAGATGCAGAACAGATATATGTCAAGCTGTGCGGTCGGCTCTGCCGTGCCTGGTGCGACGTCCCTCGCTACGTGAACGAACTCCCAGCAAAATTTGATCGTCACAGCCGCTTCCGCGTTGACGACTCGGATCGGCGGCGCCCAGGGCGCTCGCCTTCGAGAAACACCGCGAGACCTGTCATGACCTGCATCCGATCGAAGAGCGTGAAGGCCCTGGCAATCTCGGCCGTCGTCGCGGCGAGCCTGACAAGCACCGCCTCCGCCGACTGCCTGCGGCGGGTCTACAACCGCTCGACCGCCGTGCTGGTGGCGAGCCAGGACGGAGGCCCCGCCTTCGTCGTCCCGCCGGGGCGTTCGGCCACCGTGCGCCTGTCGCGGCCCGGGCAGATCGACCTGACGGCGTACTGCTCATCGGTGGACCGCTTCGGACGCCCGGTCGCCGGCGGACGGGAGGCCGCAAGGCTCCACTTGGATTACGAGGCGGTGCTCGACCGCTGCTTCATGAAGTTCGGCGACGGGTTCTTCCAGCCGGAGCTCGGCCCGGGCTTCTTCGGGACGACGAATACGGCGCCCTTCACCGTGAACAACCCGAAGCAGGGCGACGTCGTCCTCGGACCTTCCGGTGCCATCTGCTCGCCGGAGAACTGAGCGCGTCTCTGGCCGTTCTTATGAGGAGATCTGTACCGGTCTCGACCTGTGGCGTATTGATGGGACCGAACATGACCGAGCAACACGGGGACGCAACACAGATGTCCGAGGTCCTGCGCCTCATCGGAACCTTGTCCGACGAGGTGCTCGATGCCCAGATCATGAAGCGGCCGGTGCCGGCGGTCCAGGTCGCGGCGTTGGCGGACGCGGCGCGCCTCCTGCAGGACCACGACATCGCCCTGCCGCCGATGCTGCTCCAGGTGCTGCATGGGCTCGATCGCGACGGTGTTTCGCCGACCGGCGACTCGGACGATGACACGTCGGATGCGCCGGACGAGGCGGATCCGGCCAAAGGCCTCAAGAGGTTCCTGCGGCCGTTTCGGAACTCTCGTTCCTAGGTCGGCTTCTCTCGGCACACACTGGGAGAAGACATGACCAAGATCACCACGCTTTCCGGCGCCGCCGCGATCCTGATGCTGACGGCCGGCGCGTCCTTCGCCGCCCCTTGCGCGGTAGGCACGACCACCAACAACCAGGGCGCGTCGTCCTCCGCCGACAAGAGCTCGTTGGCCGACGGCACCTCGACCGCCAAGACCACACCCGGCGCGAAGGCCGAGACGCCCGGAACGGTCGGCGCCCTGAACAACGTCGGCGCCGGCACCAAGCCGGCCGACGGCGAGCAGAAGCCGGCGGAAGGCAAGGTGGTGAAGCCGGGCAGCAACGACTGCTGACCACCGTCGAACGGCCTTTTTCGATCGTCCGATGGCCCTGCCGGTCTCGCCCGGCAGGGCTTTTTGTTTGTGCGCCGGACCGATCAAGGCCGCTTGCGGGGCCGACGCGACGGGTCTCGCCGGAGCTTCACGAGGCGGTCATGCCGGCGGGCGTACAAGCCTCAGCGTCCGCACCGTGCGACGCCCGGGTTCGCCGGAATCCCGCCGTCGACGAGGACGGACAGATCGCCGCGCGGCATGCATCCTCGCTGCACTGCAGCACGGCGCGCCCCATCTCTGGTGCAACGCAGTCATGGACCGTCGCACCCCGGTGCGCCCGACCCGGAGAGCCACCATGTCGAACCTCGAACACCGCGCCGCCGCACGGATCGCCCCTGGATCCGCCTCGGTGCCGCCGCTCGTCCCAAAGCACATCCGTGAGCAGTACGGCACGGCGCTGACCCGCATCCCGCACATCGCGCTCGGCGCCCGAAAGGTCACGACCAGCAAGGCCCTGCCCGCCGTCGGATCGTTCGGCTGAGGGGAGATTTTCGCCGACGCTTCCGGACCGGCGCGCGGTATCCCGGATCGCGGCTACGTCGGAGTCGCCGAGTGATCCGGGACCTTTCGACGGGTGCGCCGGTTGATCAGCGCCGCGTCCGTCAGCGGCCTGGAGTACGCCGTGTACAATCCCTTCTTCTCGTCGATGATGCTCGCCTTCGAAGCCCAGAAGGTCGTCGAGCTTCGCCTTGTCCGGCTCGCCTGGGGCGGCCGCGAAGGCACGGCCGAGATGCAGTCGATGGTGGTCGAGAAGATCCAAGCGGGCATCGAGGCCGCCGGCACGCTGATGATGGGCGGCTCGCCCGAGGTCGTGATCGCGCGATACCGCGAGCACGTAGCCCAAAATACCAAGCGGCTGATGGCGGCGTAGGCTTCGAATCGGGCGGCCGGCACCGGACCGGCCGATCACAGAGCGCCGCGATCGGGCTCCCGCGCGGGGCATCGGGAGGCCTCGTCGGCGCTGATCGCCGAGACACCGCGGGATAGGCCGCGAGCTTTTCCCGTGACGACGGGACTGGCGCCGTCCTTCCCTTGCGACATCCCTGCTTCAACCAGGCATTGCAGATTTAACTTATGATAACGTAGAGACGCGAGGGCTTCGCTATGCGGCTCGAAGGACGGGCCGGTCGCAATCTCTGGTTGGCCAATCGGGATACCCGCCCCTTCGCCCATCGGAGACGACGTTGCCCTGCGCTCATTTCGCCCGCGAGGATGGCGACAGCTGGACCGATGTGAGCGGGAGCGGCGAGTTCCGCGCGCTTCGACCTTTCGGCCGACGCACCCGGATCTCCGGGGATGCCGGGCGTCCGATGTCCGCGCGGGCGCCGCGCCTCGGATCGATCCGCTGGTGAGCGACGCGCTCGGCTCCGACCAGTCGCCGCCCGCGCTGCTGATCCGCAAACTGGCGAGCACCGCGCAGCTCTCGGATAGGGATCGTGGCGCGATCGGGATGCTGCCATTCGCGGTCCGCACCTTCCCGGGGCGCACCAGCATCGTCCACGAGGGTGATGCGCCCAAGCAGTGCTGCCTGATCCTGGACGGGTGGGCCTATCGCTGCCGCACCCTCGCCAACGGGCAGCGCCAGATCTTCGCGTTCTACGTGCCCGGCGACATGCCGGACATCGAGAGCCTGCACCTGCACGTGATGGACCAGGGCCTCGTGGCGATCGCCCAGACCACGGTGGCCTTCGTCGCGCACAAGGACATGCGCGCCCTGATCCAGAGCAACACCAACGTCGCGATGGCCCTGTGGCGCGACACCCTGATCGACGCCACCCGCTGCCGCGAGCGGGTGATCAGCCTCGGCCGGCGGCAGGCCGTCGGCCGGATGGCGCACCTGTTCTGCGAGATGTACGTCCGCCTGCGGACGGTCGCCCTGGCGGACGACCTGCGCTACCTGCTGCCGCTGACCCAGGCCGAACTGGCGGACGCGTTGGGCCTGTCGTCGGTGCACGCGAACCGCTCGTTGCAGGAACTCAGGAAGATGGGGCTGGTCACGCTCCACCGCCGCGAGCTGATCATTCAGGACTGGAGCGGGCTCGCGACGACTGCGGAGTTCGACCCGTCCTACCTTCACCTGATCTGACGATCCGGGCTGCGGATGGCGAGCGGTCGGTCGGCGCATCGGGCGGGGGTGATACGGCGCGGACGGGCCGGTGCAGCCGCCTACACGAACGTGCCGCGCCGGCGGCCGGGATCATTGGGTTTGACGGCGCAGGGCGTGGATCGTTTCGACCGCGGACGAGCCGGAGGTTTCGATGTGGCAGACGAGGCGCAGCGTGAGCAGCGTGGAGTCGGCGTCGCGGATCGTCACCACGATGAAGCCACCGCGTCCGTCGCCATCGAGGTCGGAGACGTAGCGAGCTGCGCACGAGATCGCGTGCGCCCGCGCCGCCTCGATGTCCGACAGCTCCGTGCCCGCCTCGTCCCGGAGGTCGATGCCGTCATGGATGTCGAAGTAGTATCGGACCATGCTCCCCCCGGCATACATCGCTAACCTATGTAAACAGAGTCCTCGACACCGAGCACTCTGGCGGGATATGACCCATATTGGTGATGGGCAGGACTAGCCTTATGCATCGAACGACGCAAGATGTAACCCCACGGTCACAATGGCGATAGAGGTCAAGGTGCAGGAAGAGACCATTGGCGCCATTGGCGACGCCGTCGACCTGCTGATACAGGCTCGCGAGCGGCTTGAAGCGCATACGTCGTCGAAGACGCGCCTACTCCTCGACATGCTTCTTCTGGATCTTGCCGAACAGTTGGCTGCTTTCGCCGAAGAGGCAAAGCATTGACGGCAGGTGGACCGATTTTTCGCCGGCATATCGTCCGAATCGGATTCACTTATGACGCTTTCGGCGAAGTCGAGGGTGTCTAACGTGAGGCGCGCGCCTCCCGTGATGCGAATGCCCCCGCTTTGCTCAAGTGCCTTTCCCCTTCGGCGGGCGCGAACGACGTTCAAGACGCTCAGAAGCATAGAGTGCGAAGAGAACGCAGCTTTAACGAAGCCTTTACTACGACGAGGGATAACCAAGAAAACAACCCTCGATTGCGTCTGGCCGATGTACCTCCCGCTGATCGCCGCACTGATGATGCCCTGCGCCCTCATGGTGGTCGCGGTCTCGGTTGCCGGTCGCGGAGACCCTGACGACCGGTGGACCAAACTATCCCACTCCACTCGTCGCCTGATGGACCTGTAGGCCGAGCATGCCGCCTCTCGCGAGCCACACCTCGCGCCGTAGACTTTCGTCCGGCGACGAACCGGCGTTTCGTTTACGGCGCGTTAACCATTGCAACCGGAAGTTGATATTACAGGTTCTCGAAGACAGGTGATCACGTGGCTGGTCTTGCGCAACTCGAAGAACAGGCGGTGGAGAGGCTGACGCTCCGTCTTGTCGAGGACGCCTATTACGACCTCGCGGCGGTGGTGCAGGCGGCCAAACCCCAGGCCGCGGCCGCGCTCCTGGCGGTGATGGAGCAACGGGTGACCGACGTCCTCACCCTCCTGTGCCGGACCCGGTCCGAAGGCGAGCGCTCGGAGGTGATCGCGCTCGCGGTCGGCGAGCGCATCGCCGAGATCATGGACCAGGCGCATGGACGCCCGTCGCACGTCCGCGCCGCCTAGGGAGATCGCATCATGACCGTCGACCGCAGCGCCGGCTTCGAGAAACGAGCCGTCGAAGGTTTCCTCGGCGTCGCCTTGCAGGTCGCCCTGGTCCGCCTCGGCGAACTCTCGGGTGGACGGGCCGAAGAGGCGCTCGACCATTACGAGCATTCGCTCGTCCAAGCCCTTCGAGGTTTGACCGGGCCCGAGGGAGCGAAGCTATCGACGAAGACCGCAGTCGAGGATACGATCGTGATCCTGCGCCGGGCGATCGACCGCGCCAGCCGGACGATCGCGGAAGGCGAAGCTTCGACGATGCGGCGCTCGCCGATCGCAGCCTGACCGATCACCGATCGGCCGTAGGCCAGCAGAGTGATCGCAGGTCGCAGCCGGATGAGATCGACCGCGGGCGACGATGCCTTTTCTCTCACGTTCGCTGCTTGCAACGTCGCGAGAGGTGTTGGTCAGCGCAGTAAACGCTTGCAGCGAACGGACCGCGCGGAGCCCGCCTGCGGCGGAGGACGAATACTGACGGCGGGTCGCAACAGTAGCATCTGCGCAGGCACAGCGACCGGCTAACGGTCAAGCTATGTCGAATTTGCAACCCCGGGTTGATCTCAGGTGTGAAACTCAATCGCGCGCAATGCGTATTGGGTCGTGTCCGGACCGGCGACGACGCCGGCTCGGCTTCCTCCGACCTGAAAGCGACCGTTCCGATGATGCCCACGCATGCGCCGAAGCTCACCACCGATGGCGATCGGTCGATCGGAAGCCGCATCGCGGCGTATCGGACGGCGCAGGGCCTGAGCCAGACTGCGCTCGGTCAGGCTCTCGGGGTGACGTTCCAGCAGGTCCAGAAATACGAGAAGGGCCGCAACCGCGTGGGCGCCGCCCGCCTTCAGGCGATCGCCGACTTTCTCGGCGTACCGGTCTCGACCTTCTTCGATGAGCCGGCCGAGGCCGTCGACGGACGCGAGTCGATCCAGCACCTGCTGCAGGACCCGGAGGTGATGAGCCTGGTCCGGACCTTCGCCGGCATCTCCGACGCGGCGACGCGCCGCAACGTTCTCGCCATCGTCAAGGCCGCCGCCAGCCTCGCAACCACTCCTCCGGCGTCGGTCGAGTGATGCGGCTCCGACCGCGGCGGGTTCGGGGTGTCGGACGGTACAACCGACTTTTCAGTCGTCGCGCGTTGAACGCGTACAGCCTCACAAATTATCTTTTAGTCCCAGACAAGATATTTTTGATACTGCGCCGCCGTTTTATTGCCATGTGCGCGCAGCGCATGGCGTGACTTGGTCTTCGATGGACGAATGCGGTCGAAGGGCGGCAGTATAAAAGAAGAACTACGAATTTCCTGCATTATGTTGCGTTGCAAAATCCGCATATCGCACCGCACCATTTCCGTGTTTCAATCTCTTGGTCGGTCGGCTCTGCAGGCGACCCAACCGGAGATTCGTCATGCGCTTCACCCACGCCCTCACCGTTGTCGCCCTCGTTTCGGCGCCCTTCGTCGCCGGCACCGCGATGGCCGGCGAGCCGCTCAACCTCACCCCGCCGCTCTACCGCGAGCAGGCCCGGACGATCCGGCAGACCCGCGCGACCAGCGACATGCTCACCACGCCGCAGCCGGTCATCGCCGCCAAGCCCGTCGAGGCCCGCCGCGTCGTCGAGGTGGTCGCCGAGGCCAGCGCCGCCCGCTGATCCCGCGATCGGACGGCCGACGCGGCTCCTCGAACGAGCCCGCGGCCACCTTGCGCCGGAACACCGCCCGCCTCCGGCGCGGGCGGGGCTCCGGCGGATCGCGTTTGACGGTCTGAATATTCTACGCACGGCGCGGCCGGTCTCTTCCGCGAAGGAGACCGCGTCGATCGCAAATCCGTAGCGCGGAACCTCGCCCTATCGGATCTGCCGTTGCGCGGCCTCCCGCCCGGCAGCAGCGTGGAACCGAAAACGAAGACGTGATCGTCACGCTGGGGTCGGTCGCGCGCCCGAGGACGTGCCGAACGCAGGACGTGGCCTCGGCCGTCGAGCACGACGGTTAGGCGGTCGCCGCCCCGCAGCACTTCCCAAAATTTCTTCTCGCGTGAAGCCGATCCGAGCCGGGCGTTTGACCCTCGGAACGAGGACCGGCGCAAGGCTTAAGGCCCCTTGCAAGCTTGCGGCGCGCCTTGGGATTGGGAAGGCCCGAGTACGGTTCTGGGACCGGGTCCCGCCCATCGCCCCGGCGCTCGCCTCCGCCATCCAACCGCACAAGCACATGACGGTCGAAGCCGGCGGCAAACTTTGGTTCTGTCTGCGCCGACCGCGCACCTGCCTACGCAAGCCCGAATTGGGGCGGCTCCGCTGAAATCATGGATCAAGTGGCGACCGAGACCGTCGGCTCGGACCCGAATCGGCAACGGACCGCACGCCGCCCTCGCCATGCCGACCCATCCGCTTCTCGCCGAGGCGAAATGCCCGCGTCGGAAGTCCGCGGTCGTTTGGAGCTTATCCAGGCTGTCCGAGTTGCCCCCGGCATTTCCGATTTCGATGGCGACGCCCTGCGGCGGCCGTCGCCCCCCCCCCCGCAACAGGTTCGGAGACCATGATGGGACGACCTGGAGACCTCGACATGAGCCGACGCGACGTGGTCGCCACCGCGACCGCGGCGGCGGCCCTTTCCACTCTTCCCTCGGGCGCCCGCGCCGAGGGCGCCGCCACGGGCCAGCCGGTGCTTGCGACGGTGTCGTTCACGATCAACGGCGAGCGTCGCGAACTCGAGCTCGACACCCGCACCAGCCTGCTCGATGCGGCGCGCGAGCACCTGCGCCTCACCGGCTCGAAGAAGGGCTGCGACCACGGCCAGTGCGGCGCCTGCACGATGATCGTCGACGGTCGGCGCATCAACGCCTGCCTGACGCTGGCGGTCATGCACCAGGGCGCGGAGATCACCACCATCGAGGGGCTCGGCCAGCCCGACAAACTCCACCCGATGCAGGCCGCCTTCATCCGCCACGACGGCTACCAGTGCGGCTACTGCACGCCGGGCCAGATCTGCTCCGGCGTCGCGGTGCTCGCCGAGATCGAGGCCGGCATCCCGAGCCACGTCACCGCCGACCTCACCGCGCAGACCACCGTGACCGAGGCCGAGATCCGCGAGCGCATGAGCGGCAACCTGTGCCGCTGCGGCGCCTATTCCAACATCGTCGAGGCGATGAGCGAAGTCGCCGGCCTCGAGACCGGCCGGAGGCACGCATGAGGTCCTTCACCTACGAGCGCCCGGACACGGCGGCCGCAGCCGCAGCCGCCGTCGCCGCCACGCCGAACGCCAAGTTCATCGCCGGGGGCACCAACCTCCTCGACCTGATGAAGCTGCAGATCGAGACGCCGACCCACCTCGTCGACGTGAACGGGCTCGGGCTCGACCGGATCGAGGCGACGCCGGACGGCGGACTGCGCATCGGCGCGCTGGTGCGCAACACCGACCTCGCCGCCGACGCGCGCGTCCGAAAGGATTACGGCGTGCTCTCGCGGGCGCTGCTCGCCGGCGCCTCGGGGCAACTGCGCAACAAGGCGACCACAGCCGGAAACCTGCTGCAGCGCACCCGCTGCCCGTACTTCTACGACACGGCCCAGGCCTGCAACAAACGCCAGCCCGGCTCGGGCTGCTCGGCCCTCGACGGGGTGAGCCGGCAACTCGCGGTCGTCGGCGGGAGCAACGCCTGCATCGCCACGCATCCCGGCGACATGGCGGTAGCGATGCGCGTCCTCGACGCCACCGTCGAGACGATCGATGCGAAGGGCGCCGAGCGCAGGATCCCGATCGCCGAGTTCCATCGCCTGCCCGGCGACGCGCCGGAGCTCGACACGACGCTGCGCTCAGGCGAGCTGATCACGGCGGTGACGTTGCCGAAGCCGGTGGCGGGCACGCACATCTACCGCAAGGTCCGCGACCGCGCCTCCTACGCCTACGCGCTGGTCTCGGTGGCGGCGATCCTCGGCAAGGACGGCGCCGGGCACGTAGCGTTCGGCGGGGTGGCGCACAAGCCCTGGCGGGTGGAGGCGGCCGAGGCCGACCTGCCGCGCGGGGCGAAGGCGGTGACGGACGCGGTCTTCGCCGACGCCGAGCCGACCCAAGAGAACGCCTACAAGCTGAAGCTCGCCGAGCGGACCCTGTCCGCCGCGCTCAACCAAGCCAGGGCCTGAGCCATGAAGTTCGATCAGCCAGCCGGCCAGAACCCCATCGATCAACTCAAGGTGGTAGGCAAGCCCACCGACCGCATCGACGGCAAATACAAGACCACCGGCACGGCGCCCTACGCCTACGAGCGCCACGACGTGGCGGCGAACCAGGCCTACGGCTACGTGCTCGGCGCCAGCATCGCCAAGGGCCGCGTCCGCGCGATCCACACGGAGGACGCCAAGCGCGCCCCCGGCGTGCTCGGGATCGTGACGACACTCGAGACCCCGCGGCTCGAGCGGGGCATGATGAACGCCGCCTACCTGTTCGGCGGCGACCAGATCCAGCACTACCATCAGGCCGTCGCCGTGGTGGTGGCCGAGACCTTCGAGCAGGCGCGCGCGGCAGCCTTCCTGGTCGCGGTCGACTACACCCCGGATGCCGGCAAGTTCGACCTCGCCGTCGAGGCGAAGGGCGCTCCGCCCGTGCCGGGCGACAGCGGCGAGGGCAGCGGCGGCGACGGCGAGGAGCGCGTCGGCGACTTCGAGGGGGCCTTCGCGCAGGCGCCGGTCACGCTCGACGAGCGCTACACCACCGCCGACGAGAGCCATGCGATGATGGAGCCGCACGCGACCATCGCGGCGTGGGACGGCGACAAGGTCACGCTCTGGACCTCGAACCAGATGATCGGCTGGGGCCACGGCAGCTTGGCCAAGATCCTCGGCGTGCCGAAGGAGAACGTCCGCCTCGATTCGCCCTATGTCGGGGGCGGCTTCGGCGGCAAGCTGTTCGTGCGCGCCGACGCGGTGCTCGCCGCCCTCGCGGCGAAGGCCTTGAAGCGGCCGGTGAAGGTCGCGCTGACGCGTCCCCTCATCGCCAACAACACCACGCACCGGCCGGCCACGATCCAGCGGGTGCGCATCGGCGCGACCAAGGACGGCACGATCACGGCCATCGCCCACGAGAGCACGTCCGGGAACCTTCCCGACGGCGATCCCGAGACGGCTGTGAGCCAGACCAAGCTGCTCTACGCCGGCGCCAACCGCCTGACCGCGATGAAGCTCGCCCACCTCGACCTGCCCGAGGGCAACGCGATGCGGGCGCCCGGCGAGGCGCCGGGCCTGATGGTGCTCGAGGTCGCCATGGACGAGATGGCGGAGAAACTCGGGATGGACCCGGTCGAGTTCCGCATCCGCAACGACACCCAGGTCGACCCGCAGGACCCGAAGCGGCCGTTCTCCAAGCGCGACCTCGTCGGCTGCCTGCGGCTCGGGGCGGAAACCTTCGGATGGGCCAAGCGCAACCCGCGCCCCGGCCAGGTCCGCGACGGCCAATGGCTCGTCGGCCACGGGATGGCGGCGGCCTTCCGAAACAACATGGTCCTGAAGTCCGGCGCCCGGGTGCGCCTGGACGGCGACGGCACGGTGACGGTCGAGACCGACATGACCGACATCGGCACCGGCAGCTACACCATCATCGCCCAGACGGCCGCCGAGATGATGGGCGTGACCCTCGACCGGGTCGTGGTGCGCCTCGGCGATTCCGCCTTCCCGGTCTCCTCGGGGTCCGGCGGGCAGTTCGGCGCCAACTCGTCGACGGCGGGCGTCTACGCGGCCTGCGTGAAGCTGCGCGAGGCGGTGGCGCAGCGGCTCGGCATCAACTCCGAAGACGCCGTGTTCGCCGACGGGCAAGTGCGGGCGGGCAACCGCGCCGTGCCGCTCGGCGAGGCGGCCGCCCAGGGCGCGCTGTCGGCCGAGGACACGATCGAGTTCGGCGACCTGTCCAAGAAGCAGCAGCAATCGACCTTCGGCGCCCACTTCGTCGAGGTCGGCGTCGACGCCGACACCGCCGAGATCCGCGTCCGCCGGATGCTGGCCGTATGCGCGGCCGGGCGCATCCTCAACCCGAAGTCGGCTCGCAGCCAGGTCATCGGCGGCATGGTGATGGGGACGGGCGCGGCGCTGATGGAGGAGCTTGCGGTCGACACCAAGCGCGGCTTCTTCGCCAACCACGACCTCGCGGGCTACGAGGTGCCGGTGCACGCCGACATCCCGCACCAGGAGGTGATCTTCCTCGACGAGGTCGATCCGATGTCCTCGCCGATGAAGGCCAAGGGCGTCGGCGAGCTCGGGATCTGCGGCGTCGGGGCGGCGGTGGCGAACGCCGTCTACAACGCCACCGGCATCCGCGTCCGCGACTATCCGCTGACCCTGGACAAGTTCCTCGACCGGCTGCCCGAGGCGGCCTGAGCGCAATCCCCCCCGGAGCCGGACCGATCCCGGCACCGGGGGTTTTCAGGGAAATCGGTCGCATCCATGCCCTCTCGCGCCGCGCTAGCTCGACGGCATGGATCGAAGCTTTCCCCTCACCTTTCCGATGACTCGCGCCGCCGGGCTCGACCGCCTCTCGGCCTTCCTCGCGGAGGCAGGGGCGGATTACGCCGCCGCCCGCAACACCGACCGTGGGCCGGACGCGCGGCCGACCACCTCGGCGCTCTCGCCCTACCTGCGCCGGCGCCTCGTGACGGAAGCGGAGGTCGTGGCCGCCGCCGAAGCCGCCTTCGGCGATGGCGGCGCGGAGAAGTTCGTGTCGGAGGTCTTCTGGCGGACCTACTTCAAGGGCCATCTCGAGACCCATCCAGCAGCCTGGACGGACTTCCTGGCGCTTGCCGCGGCCGACCGGGGGCGGCTTGCGGCCGAGCCCGGCCTACGCCGGACCTTCGACGCCGCGATCGCGGGCCGGACCGGCATCGACGGCTTCGACGACTGGGCGCAGCAACTCGTCGAGACCGGCTGGCTGCACAACCATGCCCGGATGTGGTTCGCCTCGATCTGGATCTTCACCCTGCGCCTGCCTTGGGCGCTCGGCGCGGACTTCTTCCTGCGCCACCTCCTCGACGGCGACCCGGCGAGCAACACCCTGTCCTGGCGCTGGGTGGCGGGCCTGCACACGCGGGGCAAGCACTACGTGGCGCGTGCCGAGAACATCCGGCGCTACACGGAGGATCGCTTCGACCCTCGAAACCTCGACGAGTATCCGGACGCCCTCGACGAGCCGATGCCGCCGCGCGAGGTCGCCCTGCCGGCCGCCGACGCCGCGCCCTCGGGCGACGTCGCCCTGCTCCTGCACCTCGACGACCTGCACCCGGAGAGCCTGCCGCTGGGCGCGGCGCGCGTGGTGCGGGTCGGAGGGCTGATCGCGCATGCCGAGGGGGCGTCCGAGGCCGTCCGGGCGGCGGACGCCGCCGCGATGCGCGATGCGCTGGACCGGGCGGCGGCCCGTTTCGACTGCTCGGCGGGACCGGCGACCGGCGCCTGGGCCGGGGTGCTTCCCGTCGTCACCGCCTGGGCGCCCGTCGGCCCGTCGGCGGCAGTGCTGCCCGAAGCGGTCTTGCGGCTGCGCCGACCCTGGGACGAGGCGGCCTGGCCGCTCTCGAACCGCGGATATTCCAGGCTCCGCTCCGCGATTCCGCGATTGACCGCAGCCTGACGCCCCTGTCGGCGGCGCCTCGCGAGGCGCCGCGCGCTGGCGCCCGAATGCGAAGGCCCTGGCCCCGGTGCCGGCTTTCGGCGTAGCCGGACGGCCATGTTCCATCTGATCTTCAGCCTCCCCTGCCTGTACGTCGTCACGCGGGTGCTCTGGCCGCTGCCGGGGCCGCCCGCGGCGAAGGCCGCCGTGGCGGTGCTGCTGCTCGTCGCCTCGCAGTACCACCTGTGGTGCCGCCTCTCCTCCGGCTCGGTGTTCGCGCCCGAGTTCCCGCGTTGGCTGGTGGTGCTGTTCAACGGGGCCTTCGGCGCCATCCTGCTGCTCGCTGGGATGCAGATGGCGCTCGACGCCGCTGCGCTGGTCGCGTGGCCGTTCGGCGGCTGGGCGATCCCCGCTGCCTGCCGCGACGGGGCGGCTGCGCTCGCGCTGCTGCTGTCGGCGTTGGCGGTGCGGCAGGCGGTACGGCTGCCGCCGCTCCTGGACGTCGAAGTGCGGATCGCGAACCTCCCCGACGCCTTCGACGGCTACACGCTTCTGCAGCTGACCGACCTCCACATCAGCCGGCTCTTCCCGGCCCCCTGGACCGAACAGGTGGTCGCGCGCTCCAACCGCCTCGGCGTGGACCTCGTCGTGATCACCGGCGACCTGATCGACGGCGCGCTGGCCTCGCGTCGCGCCGACGTGGCGCCGCTCGCCCGGCTCGGCGCGCCGGACGGCGTCTGGATCGTGCCCGGCAACCACGAGTACTTCTTCGACTACCCCGCCTGGATGCGGCACGATGCCGAGCTCGGCATGCGGGTGCTCGCGAACCGGCACACGGTGCTGCGGCGCGGCGACGCCGTCCTGGTGCTCGCGGGCGTCACAGACCGTTCGGCGCCGCAGACCGGCCACCCGGGACCCGATCTCGACGCCGCGCTCGCGGGCGCGCCTCCGGGCGCGCCGATCATCCTCCTCGACCATCAGCCCAAGGGCGCGCGGGCGGCGGCCGCGCGCGGCGTCGCGCTGCAGCTCTCCGGCCATACCCATGGCGGAATGATCGCAGGGTTCGACCGGCTGTTCGCCCGCGCCAACGGCGGCTTCGTCTCGGGCCGCTACGCGGTCGGGGGCATGATTCTCTACGTCAACAACGGCACCGGGCTCTGGCCTGGCTTCGCCCTGAGGCTCGGGCGCCCCTCCGAGCTGACGCGCATCACCCTGCGCCGGGGCGATGACGCCGCCGACCCGGCGCCGACCCGATAAGTCGCGCTGAACGAGAGCGCTGCCGCCACGTCGGCGCCGTGGATCGCGTTGCGCGTCATGCCAAGCGTGGCTTGCGTGCGAGCCGGACGACTGGGTATACCAGATACACGCCGGATGATCGTCCGACGCAAAAACAATAACCTAACTCTCAGGGATGAAATCATGCCGCGCCGAATCTTGATCCTCGGGGCATCTTACGGCTCGCTGCTTGCGACGAAGCTGTTGATGGCCGGTCACGACGTGACGCTCGTCTGTCGTCGGAAGACCGCGGATCTCATCAACAGCCAGGGCACCGAGGTGCGCATCAAGCTGCGCGACGAGGCCACGCACCGGGCGTTCCACTCGCGCGACCTGCCGGGCAAGGTCGACGCGATGCCGCCCGAAGACGTCGACGTGTCGCGCTACGACCTCGTCGGCTTGGCGATGCAGGAGCCGCAGTACAACAACCACACGATCCGTGTGCTGATGATCAAGATCGCCGCGGCCAAGCTGCCGTGCCTGTCGATCATGAACATGCCGCCGCTGCCCTATCTCGAGCGGATTCCGGCGCTGGCGAAGATGGACCTGCGCGAGGCCTACACCAATGCCGGCGTCTGGGACCGCTTCGAGCCGGGCCTGATGTCGCTGTGCTCGCCCGATCCGCAGGCGTTCCGCCCGCCGGACGAGCCCGCCAACGTCCTCCATGTCGGGCTGCCGACGAACTTCAAGGCGGCGACCTTCGCCGACCCCGAGCACAACAAACTGCTCCGGGAGCTGGAAGCGGGCATCGACGCGGTGCGGGTCGACGGGCACGACGTCCCCGTGAAGCTGAAGGTGTTCGATTCGCTGTTCGTGCCGCTGGCGAAGTGGTCCATGCTGCTCACCGGCAACTATCGCTGCATCACCCCCGAGGCCCCGCGCTCGATCCGCGATGCGGTGCACGGCGACCTCGATCGCTCGCGCGCGATCTACGAGCATGTCGACGCGCTGGCCCGCCGCCTCGGTGCCGACCCCGCCGACCAGGTGCCGTTCGAGAAGTACGCCAAGGCGGCCGAGGGCCTCCTGAAGCCGTCCTCGGCCGCCCGCGCGGTGGAGAGCGGCGCGCCGTACATCGAGCGCGTCGACCTGCTGCTCAAGCTGATCTCGCACCAGCTCGACATGCCCGAGGCCGAGATCGACCGCACGGTCGAGATCGTGGACCGCAAGCTCGACGAGCGCATCATCCCGGGCTGATTCCCGGAGCGGCGGGAGAGCGGGGACCATGTCGGAGGGAACGCCGACCCCGTTCATCCTGAACCGCCTCGACTTGAAGACGCTGCGCCTGTTCGCAGCGATCTGCGAGGAGGGCACGCTCAACGGCGCGGCGCGGCGGGCCGCGATCGCGCCGTCGGCCGTCAGCAAGCGCCTCGCCGAGCTGGAGCGGGCGCTGTGCTGCACGCTGCTCACCCGCGAGCCTAGGGGCATGCGCCCGACGCCGGCCGGCGAGACGCTGCTGCACCACACCCGCCGGATGCTCGGGTCGGCCGAGCAGATCGCCCTCGAACTCGCCGAGCACGCCAGCGGCCTGCGCGGCTTCGTCCGCGTGCTGGCGAACCTCTCGGCGATCGTGCAGTTCCTGCCGGAGGACCTGCAGGCCTTCCTGGCCGCCCAGGCCGGCATCGGCGTCGACCTGGAGGAGCGCCCGAGCGGCGGCGTGGTCGCCGGCGTCGAGGAAGGCGCCGCCGACCTCGGCATCTGCGCCGGCCGCACCGATCCGCGCTCGCTCAAGGCCTATCCGTATCGCGGCGACCGCCTCGTCCTCGTCGTGCCCGCCGGCCATCCCCTGGCCGGCCGAGACGCCCTCGCCTTCGCCGACACCCTCGACTACGACCATGTCGGCATGCACCGGGAAAGCTCGATCTACGGCACGCTCCGCGACGAGGCCCGGCGCCTCGGGCGGCCGCTGCGCCTGCGCGTCCACGTGCCGAGCTTCGACGCGATCTGCCGGATGGCGCAGGCCGGAATGGGGCTCGGCGTCGTGCCCGAGCGGGTCCACGCCCTGCTCGGGCCGCAGATGAACGTCGTCGCCGTGCCGCTCACCGACCCGTGGGCACGGCGGACGCTCAGCCTCGTCGTCCGGCCGGGCGCGCAATCGCCGGCGGCGGCCATGCTGTTCGACCACCTGCGGCTGACCGCGGACGCCTGAACGGCAAGACCTGCGTTCGCGTTAGGAGAACGCAGGCTGGTGCATCGCGTTTGGACACCCTGCGGCCGATCCCATACCGATCGGTCCAAAGACGATGGAGGGAACGCCGATGCCAGGCCCGGTGCAAGCTTCGGCCAACGGCCCGCTCGACGGAATCCGGGTCCTCGAGCTCGGTCAGCTGATCGCGGCGCCGTTCGCCACCAAGATCCTCGGCGAGTTCGGTGCCGAAGTGATCAAGGTCGAGGCCCCGAAGGACGGCGACCCACTGCGCCGGTGGCGCAAGATGCACGAAGGCACGTCGCTCTGGTGGTACCTGCAGTCGCGCAACAAGAAGTCGATCGCGATCAACCTGAAGTCGCCCGATGGGCTCGACATCGTGAAGGACCTCGTGCGCAGCGCCGACGTGGTGGTCGAGAACTTCCGGCCCGGCGGACTGGAGAAGCTGGGCCTCGGCTGGGACGTGCTCTCCGAGCTGAACCCGAAGCTCGTGATGGTTCGCATCTCCGGCTACGGCCAGACCGGCCCCTACCGCGACCGGCCGGGCTTCGGCGCGATCGGCGAGTCGATGGGCGGCATCCGCTTCACCACCGGAAGCCCGGAAAGCCCACCCGCCCGCGTCGGGGTCAGCATCGGCGACACGCTGGCCTCGCTCCATGGCGTCATCGGCGCGCTGATGGCGCTGCTGCACGTGAAGACCGCCGGCGGCCAGGGCCAGGTCATCGACGTCTCGCTCGTGGAGAGCGTGTTCAACGTGATGGAGAGCCTGGTTCCGGAATACGACCTGCTGGGCGAAATCCGCACCCGGACCGGCGGGGCGCTGCCCGGCATCACGCCCTCGAACACCTATCCGACCAAGGACGACGGCTTCGTCGTCGTCGCCGGCAACTCGGACCCGATCTTCCGGCGCCTGATGACGGCGATCGGCCGGCCGGACCTCGCCGACGACCCGGCGCTGCGCAACAACGACGGCCGCTCGAAGGTCGCCGGCATGCTCGACGGCGTGATCGCAGACTGGACCCGCGCGCGCAGCGTGGACGAGGCGCTGGCGGTGCTCGACGCGGCGGACGTGCCGGCGGGCCGGATCTACTCGGTGGCCGACATCGTCGCCGACCCGCACTACGCCGCCCGCGACATGATCCTCGACGCGGAGCTGCCCGGCGGCACGAAGGTGAAGATGCCCGGCATCGTGCCCAAGCTCTCCGGCACCCCCGGCGCGGTGCGCTGGCAGGGGCCGGCGCTCGGCGCCCACACCGATTCCGTGCTCGCCGACCTCGGCCGCGACACCGAGACCATCGAGCGCCTGCGCCGCGAGGGAGCCGTGCAATGACGGGCGATGCCATGCTGATCCAGGAGGTCGCCACCCGCGACGGGTTCCAGATCGAGCCCCGCTACGTCGAAACCGCCGACAAGGTCGCGCTGGTCGACGCGCTCTCGGCCGCAGGCTTCTCGCGGATCGAGGTGTCGTCCTTCGTCTCGCCGAAGGCCGTGCCGGCGCTTCGCGACGCGGCTGAAGTCTTCGCCGGGATCGGCCGGCGGCCCGGCACCGTCTACGTCGCCCTGGTGCCGAACCCGAAGGGCGCCGAGCGGGCGCTCGCGGCCGGCGTCGGCGAGGTCAACCTCGTCGCCTCGGTGAGCGAGACCCACAACCGCGCCAACATGGGCATGACCCCGGAGGCCTCGATCGAGGGGTTCGCGCGGATCATGGAGACGGTGAAGGGCGCCCACGTCTCGACCAACGCCACGGTGGCCACCGCCTTCGGCTGCCCGTTCGAGGGCGACCAGCCGACCGACAAAGTGATCGCCCAGGTCGAGCGCTACCTCGCCCTCGGGATCGGCGGCGTCACGCTCGCCGACACCACCGGCATGGCCAACCCGCGGCAAGTGGAACGCCTCGTCGCCCGCGCGCTGGCGATCGTGCCGGCGGAAAGGCTGACCCTGCACTTCCACAACACCCGCGGCCTTGGCCTCGCCAACGTGCTCGCGGCCTACGGCGCCGGCGCGCGCCGGTTCGACGCGGCGCTCGGCGGCCTCGGCGGCTGTCCGTTCGCGCCCGGCGCCACCGGGAACATCTGCACCGAGGACCTCGTCAGCATGGCCCACGAGATGGGCATCGCCACCGGCCTCGACCTCGACGCGCTGATCGGCCTCTCCCGCGACCTGCCGCGCCTCGTCGGCCACGACGTGCCCGGCCAGGTCGCCAAGGCCGGCCGCCCCGGCGACCTGCACCCGGTTCCCCAGGCGGCTTGAGCCGCAAACACCGCGACGAGGCGGCGTGAGCCGCGGAAGCTGCAACCCGGCGGCGCGAGCCGCCCGAAACCTCGATCCGTGTCGGATAGCCCCCGCAGAAGGCGGCGCCGCCGCGTTCGCGCGCATCCTGCCTTCGGTCTTCAAGACCGGCCGGCGGGGTCGCGCATGCCGCCCGTTCCAGGAGGAAACCATGACCGCCGCCACGACCGGCCCGCTCGCGGGTGCCGACCAGATCACCGAGGGCGGCATCGTCCGCAAGGCCGCGTGGCGGCTGATGCCGCTGATCATGGTCTGCTACATGTTCGCGTTCTTCGACCGGATCAACATCAGCTTCGCCAAGTTCCAGCTGCAGAGCGACCTCGGCTTCAGCAACGTCGCCTACGGGCTCGGGGCGAGCATGTTCGTCGTCGGCTACGTGATCTTCGAGGTGCCCTCGAACCTGCTGCTGTACAAGGTCGGCGCACGGCGCTGGATCGCCCGGATCATGATCTCGTGGGGCATCGCCACCGCGCTGATGGTGTTCATTTCCACCGAGTGGCACTTCTACGTGCTGCGCTTCATCATCGGCGCGATGGAGGCCGGCTTCGCCCCGGGCATCCTGTACTACCTGACCCTGTGGTTCCCGGCCTCGTTCCGCGGGCGTGTCACCTCGTTCCTGTTCGTGGCCTCGGCCTTCTCCGGCATCTTCGGGGCACCGGTGGCGGGCCTGATCCTCGGCGGCCTCAACGGCACGATGGGTCTTGCCGGCTGGCAGTGGCTGTTCCTGGCCGGCGGCCTGCCCTGCCTCGTGCTCGGCGTGCTGGTGTTCCTGCGCCTGGACGACCGGATCTCGGATGCGCGCTGGCTGACGCAGCCGGAGAAGGACCTGCTCGCCTCCAAGATCGCCCACCACAATCGCGACATCGGCGACCATTCGCTCTGGGGGGCGATCAAGCAGCCGGGCTTCCTGCTGATCGCGCTCGTGTACTTCCTGCTCCAGGTCGGCTCGTACGGCCTGAACTTCTGGGGGCCGGACCTGATCAAGACCGCCACCGGCGGCACCGCGGCCTCGGTCGGCTTCCTCACGGCGATCCCCTACATCTGCGGCGCGATCAGCATGGTCGTCGGGCGCCTCTCCGACGCCTCCGGCGACCGGCCGAAATTCGTGGCGGGCCTCGCGGTCGCGGCGGCCGTCGGCTTCTTCGCCGCCGGGCTGTTCGACAAGCAGATCGTGCCGCTGATGATCGCGCTGGCGCTCGTCGGGGCCGGCATCGTCGCCTCGATCCCGACCTTCTGGACGCTTCCGGCCAAGCTCGTCACCGGCGTCGGCGCCGCCGGCGGCATCGCGCTGATCAACACGCTGGGCCAGTTCGGCGGCATCGTCAGCCCCGTGGCGGTCGGCTGGGTGAAGGATCTCACCGGCTCGACGACGCTCGCGCTCTACGGCATCGGCGTCCTCTGCCTGGTCGCGGCCGGGCTGCTGATCTTCGCCTCGCCCGCGAGCCTGCGCCGCAACGACCGCAACCCGTGAACGCGACGACGCCCGGCGGGTGGAAGACCCGCCGGGCGTCGTCCGGGCGCGAGCCCGTCACATCCCCGTTCGCTGCGCCGCCGCGGACCCGCAACGTACGGCTTGCGGGAAACCGGAGCGTTACATCGCTCGGATCCAGCATGCCGCTTCCACGCGGGAAGCAGCATGTCTTGCGCCCTACCAGCCCGATTGCGGGCCGACGAAGGTCTGGTTCAGGCCGCCGTGGCAGGCCCACTGGATGGCTCCGGCTCCTCTCGCCGTCGACGCGCCGCCGACGTCGAGGCACTGGTTCGAATGCTTCGCGACCAGCGCGACGCCGTTCCCCTGGGCCTTGGTCGCCCAGACTTGGTTGGGCCCACCGGTGCAGCTCCACTGCCAGGCCTGCGCACCGACAGCCTGCGAGACGCCCCAGACATCGAGGCAGCGGCCGGTGGAGGCGCTCGTCACCGTATAGCCGCCGGCGACGGCCGTGAACTTCCACTGCTGCTCGGCGCCGCCGGTGCAGACCTGCTGGGTCACGGGCGCCCCGTCGTTGGTGTTGCCGGCCGGCACCGCGAGGCACATCCCGGAATGGGCGGCCTTGAGCAGGGTCGTGTTGGTGCTCGCGGTCGGCGCCGGGGTCGGCGTCAGGGTGGTGTCGAGCGACGGCCGCTCGCAGAACGAAGCCTGCTGGCGGTAGTCCTGCGTTTCGACGAAACCATCGATCCCGAGCGTGGTGTCGGGCCGAACCTTGACGAAGTAGTTCGGGAAGTTGACCGACTCGTAGGACACGCAAGGCCCGCTGTTGCAGCCGCAGGTCTGCGCAAGGGCGGTGCGGCGGGTGAAGCTCGCGTCCGGGCTCGTCCCGATGGACATCACGGGATTGCTGTAGAGCGCGAAGCCGGCGTGCCTAAGATATCGGGTGGTCTCGCGGGTCATCTGGAAGCTCGATCCCTTGCCGCTCAGGCCCGGGACGAGCTTGAAGCTCGCCTCCTGGCGATCGGTCGCGTTGGTCGCCGGCGCCGACGCCATCAACTCGCCGAACACGCGCCGGACGTAGGTGCCGGGCTTGCTCGCGGATTCGAGGCTGATCGCCGCCGTCGGCGTCACGCCCGTAGCCGTACCGCCGGTGCCCGTGCCGCCGGTGGCGGTTCCAGTCCCACCCGTCGTACCGCCGGTGCCGGCCGCGCCGCCTGACGCGCCGCCCGTGGTTCCGCCGGCGTTGCTCGCGACGGCGATCACGGCCGGGGTCGGCGCACTCGCCAACGGCGGGGCCGCCGTGTTCGGGCCGATCGCGACGATGATTCCGGGCGACGGCACGCCTTTCTGGTCGATCATGACCAACTGGTAGTAGCCGGGGGGCGCGACGTTGGCCGAGGCCGGCGCCTGGACCGCCACCGTGCCGTCAGAGCTCACCCCTGCGTTGAGCACCATGCGCCGCTGCGTCGCGTTGAAGCTGTGCGTGACGAGGCCGAGGCCGAGCAGCACAACCTGCGAGACGCCGGCCTGCGCGGTCACCTCGACCTGCATCCACTGGCCGTAGTTCAGGCGGTTCGTCGTCAGGCTGAGGATCTGCGGGCGCGGTGCCAGCGCCGCCTTGCCGTTGACGCTGGTGAACAGGTAGGGCGGGTAGTAGACCTCGGCGTTCTTGTTGTTCACGGGACCGGGCGCCCCGCCGCCGCTGGTGAGGACCGTACCGTTCTGCATCAGCAGCGCGGTCGAGTGATAGCCGCGATAGATCGAGGCCGCCGGGCCGAGGGTCCACGCCCCGGTCTTCGGGTCCCACATCTCCATCGGCAGCACCGCGTTGCCGTCGGCTTGGTCGTCCCACAGGCTGCCGCCGGTGACCGCCACGAGGCCGGTCGGCAGCACCGTCGCGTTCGCCCAGGAGCGACCGATCTTGGTCGGCGCCGTCTCCGTGAGGACAGGGTTGCCTCCGGTGATGTCGACCAGTGTGGCGCGGCTGCTGGCGAGGAAGCCGCTGCTGTTGTCGTAGCTGTTGCCGCCGAGCTGGAGGATCCGGCCGGTGTCGTACATCACGGCCGTCGAGCTCGGTCCGACGTTCGGGGCGTCGGCCGCCGAATTGGCGCTCCGCTGCGGCTCCTTGAACGGCGTCACCGCGATCGAGCCGTTTCCGGTTGGATCGAGGTACCACATCTTCTCGGCGCTGATGCCGAACACCTTGCCGTTCGGCGCGATCCAGGCACGCGGATACCACCAACGATTGTTCTCGGGTCCGAACGCGTCGCGGCTGTTGGCGCCGAACAGGCTGCTCCAGCGCGTGCCGTCGTAGACCTCCGGGGTCATCCCGCTCATGAAGCCCTTGTTGATGCTGCCCTGGGGATCAGCCCAGCCGCCGTTGTACGGGTATGAGCCGCCCATGATGAGTTGGCGACCGTCGGGCAGGCTGAGCATCGTGGAGTAGTAGCGGTCCGCGGCCATCTGCGCCCCGAGCGGCGAGACGCCGGTGCCCAGCCCGTTGACGACGGCGGCCCCCTTGTCGACGCCGGCCTCGAAGATGCCGCCCGCGGCCATCAGCGAGCCGTCCGCCTGGAAGGCCATGGTCGAACAGAAGCTGTTCACGTTCGCGACGGCCGGAAGGATCGTGTGCCCGCTCGGGTCGAAGCCCTTGGAAGGATCCCAGATGTCGTAATAGCGCCCGCTCTGGACGGCGGCGTCGTCGGGCGGCGACCCGAACGAGACGAGCTTGCCGGAGGGCAACAGGCCCATGCTGATCGCGTTCAGGGGCCAAGCGAAGACGCCGCGCCACATGCCTTGAGCCGGTGCCGTGTCGGGAATCGCGGTCGGCGTGCCGAACGGGTCCTGCACCTGAGTCACGACGACGGGAAACTTGGCCGCCTCGGCGGACAGGCCGGCCATCCCGGCCAGCATCGTCGCCGACATGAGCGACCGCGCGAGGGCGCGTCCGGCTCGCGGACGCGGCCGGGAAGATTTCGGTATCATGATCCTGCATTCCCCTTTTTCGACGTCGATGGAACACCCGCCGGCGGTCGTCATCGGTGTCGGACCGCAGTCTTCCACCTCGACGACCACGTTCGAATGCGGATCGAGCGGCTGGGAACACCAATATTCCGGGAACCGTTGTCGCGCCGTTGCGAGGGGTGGTTAAAATTCCCATCCGGCGATCGGGCGGCTCTACGGTGCGGCGGACGCCGCAGGGCGCGGCGGATGCCCGACGCCGTCCTCGAGGCTGTGGAGCACGCCGATGTCGCGTCGGAGCCGCGGGACGTCGAGGGGGTCGCCGCCATAGGTCATCGCGATCTGCCCGCGGCGGTCGAAGACCAGGACGGTCGGCGGCGGTTCGGGCAATCGATCCGCCGGGTAGCGCAGCGCCGCGATCACGCTGGCCGTCGCCGCGGCGGTCCCCGTGACGAGTCGAAGTTTCCCTGCGTCGATCCTCAGCCCTTCGGCGAACCGGCGCAGGGCCGCGACGTCGTCCCGATCCGGCGCCACGCTGGCGGCGAGGACTACGGTCCGCGCCCGGACGTCCGGGGGCAGGTCGCGGGTGAGGTCGGCGAGGGCGAGCGTGCGCGCGACGCAGGTGATCAGGCAGTCGGTGCTCACGAAAGACAGCACGACCACCCGGTCGCGCAGGGACGACGGCGCGAGGACGCGGCCCGACTGATCGATCCGAGGGGCCGCCACCGGGTCGCCCGACCAGAGCAGGTCGGACAGCGCGGTCTCCGGCCGAAGCGCGTCGTTACGCCCGCCCGGAGCGGACGACGTCGCGCCGGCCGCAAGCAGGCCGGCGCCGAGGACGGGAAGGACCCGGCGCAGCAGCCGCGTCGCAAGGCCCCCGCGTGAAAGAACGCCGCGCATCACGAGATACACCTACGGTTGGCTTCGGACGGCCGAACTTCGGGGAGCTGGGAGCTTGCAGCCGGCTCACGGAGGTCGGAAGATTTTCGCACTCGGCCCACTAGCCTGTCTGTTTATTCTCGCACCGTTTCGGATTTGCCAACGGATCTGGTTAAGCCGTCGCCTCGGAGCGTCGGCCTCCGTGAAGGCGACGGCGCGGTGCCTGTGACGAGACCGCGAACATCGTCCTAGCGGGCCTGGAGGGCGGCCCCGATCACGCCGCAGGTGGGATGGCCTTCCAAGGCCGGCGGCAGCGTCGGGATGCCCGGCTGCCAGGCCAGGAAATCCATGCCGGAGCTCCCGCCGCCCAGCGCGTAGGTGCCCGAACGTCCGGCGCGGACGCCCTGCTCCTCGACTAGGACGTCGATGCGGAAGTATTGCCGCGGCGACGGCGCCGGGGGCGCCTGCGGGGTTCGCGCGCCCTGCCCTCTCGCGGCCTTGGCCGGGTCCGGCGACGCTCCAGCGACGCGGCCGGATTCATTGTAGATCGTCAGCAACGGCTTGAGCCGCGCGGCGATGTCCTCGGTCATCGAGGGCAGCCGTCCGATCTCGTCGACGCTGACGAACGGCGCGTTGCGCGGCCCGTAGCCGAGGCCGCGCGCCCGGTATTGCGGCGCCTCCGCCCCGCCGCTCGGCTCGGGCACGTCGTCGGCATCGCGATAGTCGACGATCTCCGCGGCGAGCGCCAGCGCGGTGGCGTCGGGGATGCCGGCCCCGCGCAAGGCCGTCTCGAGCCCGGCCCGCGGCGTGGCGTTGAGATCGACGAGAAGGCCCTGGTCCTGAAGGGCGATCAGCAACCGCTCCCGCGGGGCCAGGTCGCAGGCGATCGGCCAGCCGTCCTCCGGCATCTGCAGGCCGCGGAGGCGGTAGGTCCGCTGGAGGCCGAGGTCGTAGGCGACGAGGCGAGCGATCCCGTCGGCCAGGCCCTGGACCCGGGTGAGGTCGGCGCGGGCCTGCGTCAGGGCGGTGCCGGAGCGGACGCGCATGACGGTCGCGGCCAGCAGGGCGCAGACCACGATCAGGATCGCCAGCACGGAGGGCAGCACGAAGCCCGCCTCGCCGTCGCGGCCGTGCTCCTCGGTCACGGTCGGTCTCCGAGGGCGACGAGGAACGGGGGCCAGCGTCGGCGATCACTTGGGTCGAACGCGATGCGGATCTCGACGAGCTTCGGCGCCCGGTCGGGCCGGGTCCATTGCGCAAGCCAGACGGCCGGCGCGTTGCCGGTCGGCACGCCGAAATAGCGGAAACTGAGGCCGGTCACGCCGGCAAGCAGCACTTCCTCGTCGCCTGCGCCGACCTCGGCCCCGGGCTCCGCGAGCCGGCGGCGCTCGACGAGATCGAGGCGGAGATCGGTGCGGGGAGTGCCGGCGAGGGTGACCTGGGTCTCGGCGGGACGCTCGGCGGCCGCATCGGGGGCGATCACGGCGGCGAGGCCGTCGGGACGGCCCAGGAAGAAAGGCCGCCGCCCGTCCGTGCGGCGCCGGACGAGGCTGCCGAGGGTGCGCCGCAGGTGATCGCGGACGGATTGCACCTCCTCGGCGGCGGCGACGCGCCCGGCCACGCCGGACGCGCGCGATGCGATCTGCAACGTCTGGACGAGCAGGAGACCGATCAGCGAGGCCAGGGCGAGGCAGACGACCACCTCCACCAGCGTGAAGCCGGCCTGGCCCGCCTCTGGCCGCGCCTCATTCACGGATCTCTCCCGGGACGAGCGTCGTGTAGATCGGCCGGCCTTCGACCGGTCCCCGGCTCAAGCGGACGAGCCAGAGCGGCGGGACGCGGCCGAGGCCCATCGCCGGCGCGGCGTCGGCGATGCGCAGGGTCCAGGCCGACCCGTCCGAGAACGTGCCCCGCTCGACGCCCGCCTGGGGCGGCCCCGCCGCGAACCGGGCCAGGACCACCCCCTCCGCCTCGTCGGACGCGACCCGCGCCGCCTCGACGCGCCGGACGCCCATGGCGACCGCCCCGGAGACCTCGATCGCCGCGATCATGGCGAGGGCCGTGATCGCGAAGGCGACCACGACCTCGACGATGGTGAACCCCTCTTCGCCGGGTTCGGCGGGCGGGGCGGGGCGCCGGCCGCTCATGGAAGGTCCCCACGCCGCACGAGGCCCGTCAGCACGCTGACGGACAGGACGACGCCGCCCCCTTGCGCGGCCAGCACGATCCGCCCCCCCGTCGAGCTTCCGTCGGGGAGGAGCCAGATCTCGCCGGGGTCGACCTTGCCGCCCGGCCGCGTCTCCACCGTCACCTGCGCACCGTGGGTCGAGATCGCTCCGGCGCCCGGGCGGGAGCTGAGGAAGCGCTCTGCGCCCGGCTCGAACACCAGCCGCCCACGCCGCCCGGTCCGCATCGCCTCCACCCGCAGCCGGTCGATCTCGGCGGCGATCACGTCGGAGGCGAACGCCATGCGCCGGCCGGCCGAGATGCTGCTCATGCCGCCCAGCGCCAGCGCCGTTGCGATACCCATGATCGCGAGCGTCACGAGCATCTCGATCAGCGTAAAGCCGGCCGTCCCGGAACGGTCGCGGCAGGCCTGAGAGACTTCGTCCTCGGCCCGACCCTGAGGTCCAGGCTCCACGCAGGAGCGTCCGGGAGCACGTGACGGCAGCCATGGCCCGCCGATGCAGAACCGGCGGGCGGACGGCGCTCGGTAACGACTCGAGGCCCGTGGGATTCTCATGGCGATCGATCCATAGGACCCTGCGCTTAAGGTTTGCCACTTCCCGCGCCGGACGAGCGGGTCGAAGGACGACATCGATCGACGGCGGACGCGGCGTCAGAATCCTTGAGGCGCGTGGTGGCCGGCGAGCAAGGCCGCGTGGAGGCCGAGTGCGAGGAAGGGGCCGAACGGCAGTCGGGTCGCCGCCGTGATCCGGGCTCCGGCGAGGCGGCCGATGAGGATCGCGCCGAGCGCCGTGACGCTGGCCGTGAGGACGAGGAGGGGCAGGCCCGCAAGCCCGGTCCAGACGGTGGCGGCGCCGAGGAACTTCACGTCGCCGAGCCCGAGGCCGACGCGGCCGCGCAGCCGCGCATGGAGCGCGCGCAGGCCCAGGAACAGGACGAAGGCGAGGCCGGCCTCGGCCAGCCGCAAGGCGACCGCCGCCATCTCCGGCTCGCGCCAGGCCGCCACCGAGAGCCCGAGCGCGAAGAGGGCGAGGTTGACGAGATCCGGGATGATCCTGTGGCGCAGGTCGAACGCCGTCGCCGTCAACGTGAGCGGCAGCGGCAGGAGCGCCGCCACGAGCGGGGCGCCGAGGATCGCACCGAGACCGTCCTGCACCATCGGGTCAGCGCCTGGCCAGCCGGTCCGCCTCGATCGCGGCGAAGGCATGCCGGCGCATCGGCGGGACGCGCGCCGGCGGAGCCCGGCCGACCGAGACGAGGGCGCTGTCCGGGATGCGGGGCAGGCGCGACAGCCCCACCCGCACCGCGGCGAGGCCGGCGCTGCGCTCGCGCAGGTGCATCCAGTAGACGTAGGCGCAGATCACCCCCGCCACGACGGCGACGAACCACAGACCGAGCAGCGGCCCGTAGCCGACGCGGCCGTTCAGCTCGCGCATCAGGCCCATCGCGAAGGCGGCGTACCAGGACACGCCCGAGATGGCGCCGGAGATCAGGAACACCCCCGTGCGCAGGCGCGAGACGCTCTCGAACATCGGCCGGCTGACGTCGCGCAGCACGCCCGGCAGCACCAGGGCATGGATCAGGAGGCCGTTGACGGTCAGCACCACCACCACGCTCACCTTGGCGACCAGCTTGGGGTTGGCGAGCTTCTCGGGCGATTCGAACCAGTACAGCGCGAGGAAGCCGAGACCCGACACCCAGAGCAGGCCGATGCCGACCGACACCACCTTGCTCACGAACAGGAAGGTGCGGGCGATCTCGGCCGGCAGCCCGCCCCAGCGCATCCAGCGCAGAATCCAGAAATCGAGCATGGTCGCCCCGCCGAGGCCGAGGCAGAGCCCGATGAGGTGCAGGCCGACCAGCAGCGTCAGGATGCGGATCGGCGGCAGCGGCGCCGGCATCGGCAGGGTGATCGGCTCCGCCGCGCAGGCCGGCAGGGCCCAGACGAGGCAGCCGGCCACCGCAAGCGCTCCGGCGACGACGGCGCCCGACGACAGGGTCCTAGGAGGGCGCGTGGGTCCGCCGGTCGGGATCATGCGTGTTCCTGGCGGCGCGCCCTGCCGCGCCCGAGTGGTGCCCCAGGCTTGGCAGGAATCCGCTAACAAACATCAAAGAATCCGTTCCTGTCACGCCGCTCGGACGGCTCGTCCACCCCGCGTGAGGCGGTTCCTTCAGAAAGGCGGTGCATCTTAATTCCCAACCACCACGAACAGGACGCGACGATGACCACCGACACCATCGATCCCCGGGGCGAGGCCGACGCAGGCCAGGCGGGCTTCTCGCTGGTCGAGCTGCTCGTCGTCCTGGCGATCATCGGCATGATCGCGACCATGGTGACGCCGCAGGTGCTGGGCTATCTCGGCCGTGCCAAGGGCGAGACGGCGCGCATCCAGGTCAAGAACATCGCCCAGGCGGTGGAACTCTACTATCTCGATCTCGGCACCTATCCGACCGCGCAGCAGGGCCTGCAGGCGCTGGTGCAGCCGACGGGCCCGAGCTGGCGCGGCCCCTACGTGCGCGACGCGCGCGGCCTCAACGATCCGTGGGGCCGCCCGTATCTTTACCGTAATCCCGCGGTCGGCGGCGGACCCTACGAGGTCTACTCGCTCGGCAGCGACGGCAAGACCGGCGGCACGGGCGACGGGACCGACGTCGCAAGCAACTGATGGTTGCTTTCTCGCGGGAACACGGCCGGCAGGAATACAACCGGTTCCCGGGCGAGGAATTTCCTTAACCTATGGCAAGACGCCGTTAACCATAAAGTCCTAGCGTCGCCCTCGACCCGAACCGGCGGGTGGGGGGGATCGACACGGGCATGAAGCGGCGACGGATCATCAACGTCGCGCTCGCCGGCCTGGTCAGCTGGTCCGCAGCGCCCCCCGCCCGGGCGGCCGAACCGGAACTCGGGTTCCGGCCCGGTTCGAACCCGTCCCATGCCCCGAGCCCTTCCCATGCCCTGATCCGGCGTGGCGACGATCGCTTCACCGGCGGCGAAGCCTCGCGGCAGGAGCCGCAGCTCGGCGGCATGGTCAGCCTCAACCTCGTCGAGGTGCCGCTGCCGGTCGCCGCCAAGGCGGTGCTCGCCGACACGTTCGGGTGGGGCTACACCCTCGACGAGCGCGCCGTCGGCACCATCACCCTTCAGACCGGCGGCCAGGTCACCCGCGACACGCTGCTCTCGATGTTCGAGACGGCGCTGTCGAGCCGCGGGCTCGCCCTGAGGCGGCGCGGCCGCACCGCGCAGATCGTCCCGGGCGGCAAGAGGCCCGGCGCGGTCCAGGCGGTCCAGGGGGTCGGCGCGGAATCCGGTGCGGTGATCGTGCCGATGCGCTGGATCGCGGCGGCCGAGATGCAGGCGATCCTGGCTTCCGTCGCGCCGCGCGACGTGGTGCTGCGCGTGGACCGGGCCCGCAACCTGCTGATCCTGTCGGGCGAGAGCGGGCAGATCCAGGCCCTGCGCCAGACCATCGCCGTGTTCGACGTCGACTGGATGCGCGGCATGTCCACGGCGATGCTGCCGGTGCGCTCCTCCAATCCGGGCTCGCTCGCCCGCGACCTCACCCAGATCTTCGGCGGCGAGGCGGCCGGCACCGGCGACGTCATCCGCTTCATTCCCAACGAACCGCTCAACGCGGTGCTCGTGGTGAGCTCCCGCGCCACCTATCTCGACCGCGCCCGGGTCTGGCTTGAGCAGCTCGAAGGCCTCGCGGCCGAGCGCGAGCGCCAGCTCTTCGTCTATCGAATCCAGAACCGGTCAGCGAAGGAGCTGGCGCTTGTGCTGCAGGGCGTGGTCGCGGCGGAAACCGGCGGCAGCGTCGGCGTCTCGAGCGGTCTCGGCTACGGCGGCGGCGGAGGCTACGGCGCCGCCGGAGGCTATGGCGGCGCGGGCCTCGCCCCCGGCGGGATGGGGCCGGGGGGCTTCGGCGGCGGCGGACAGGCCGGGTTCGGCGGGCTCGGCGCGGGCGGCCCC